>JBCCCJ010001232.1:0-2506 GCA_039033615.1 Bacteroidota bacterium | reverse complement strand
GTTGTAGCGTGGTCTTCCAGGCCGCGTAGATGATTCGAATTCGGAAATTGGTGGATTTTTTCAAGAAAACGTCTGACAACGAAGTGGTCTGACAGGGAATCCGGTCTGTCTTCTGTCCTCTCCAACTTCTGACAACCAAGTGATCTGACAGCCAAAGCGATCTGTCATCTCTTTATTGGGGAGCTAGGGAGCCAATCAACAATTAGCGAATCGCTCAAAAAGATTGTTTTTTTATTCTTTCAACTGATTGAACGTTTTCGACTTATGCGCCAGTTCATTGCTTTTCTTTTTCTCCTACTTCTGTATGTGCCGCTTTCTGCCAAAGTCATCCGACTACAAATCACGGAGCGGACGCCTATTCTCAACGGTAGCGCCTTTGCGGGCATTCCGTATGAATTGATCAAAGGAACCATCACCTTCGGTTTGGACCCGGATTTGCCCCAAAATCAGCGAATCGTCGACCTGGATCTGGCCCCTCGAAATGAAGCAGGTTTGGTAGAAGCCTGGACGGAATTTGTGGTCCTTCAAGCCATAGATTCTCAACAAAGGAGTCAATTGGCCCTGGTAGAAGTCTCTAACCGAGGTGGCAAATTCATCCCGCGCTATTTCCTCCGAGCGGGGAATGCATCGGTAGATCCAGATGATCCAGAGAGTTTTGGAGATGGCTTATTGATGGAGGTGGGCATGACCCTCATCTGGCTGGGCTGGCAATGGGATGTACCAGAAGGAGAAGGCCTCAAGCTCCACGTTCCCATTGCGAAGCAAGCCAACGGACAGCCCTTGAGTGGCTGGGTGCGCAGCGATTGGCGAGTAGATGAACTCACGAATACCCTCAACTTGGGGCACCGAAACCTAGAGGGCTATCCGGTGGCTGATCCGGATGATCCTGCGACCGTGTTGACCCGCAGAAGTGGCCGACTGGCTCCCAGAGAAGTAGTGCTAGATTCGGTATGGGCCTTTGCTCAGGAAACAGAATCCGGTCTACAACCTAACCGAGAACATATATTTGCCGCTGACGGATTTGCAGCAGGCTATATTTACGAGCTGGTGTATCGGGCCTATGACCCTCCGGTGGTAGGGATGGGACTGGCAGCCATCCGGGACATCATCAGCTATGCCAAATATGATTCCACTTGCCCATTTCCGGTGGAGCAAGGCATCGCCGCAGGCGTTTCTCAGACGGGAAGATTTCTCCGCATGATGCTCTACCAAGGTTTCAACGAAGCAGAAAACGGCCAAAAAGCCTATGACGGCATGATGATCATCACCGCTGGGGCAGGTCGAGGCAGTTTCAATCACCGCTTTGCTCAGCCTTCCCGAGATGCGCACCGCTATTCCGCTTTTTTCTACCCGACCGACCTCTTTCCCTTCAGCAGTCATCCCCAATCAGACAGAGGAGCAGCAGTTGGTTGGCTGGATCAAACGACCGAGGCGCACCGTCCTTACATTTTTTCGGTGAACACGGGCTACGAATATTGGGGAAGGGCTGCTGCCTTGATCCATTCTGACATTCAGGGCGAAACAGATGTCCCCCTGCTCCCGGAAGAACGGGTATTTCACCTCGCTTCGGGCCAGCATTTCGTGAATGGATTTCCCCCTCAAGCAGAATCGAATGAGGGAGTCCTCCAGTACTATGGGGATCCGTTGGACTTCTCGGGCAACTACCGAGCCTTGATGATGCGATTGGTGGATTGGGTCCAAGGAAAAAAACTGCCCCCAGCAAGTCGATATCCGACGTTAGGTGATGGCACCTTGGTTTCTCTGGAACGACTCAACCTCCCTGGCCTTCCTGGCCTGGAGCGTCCCTTGGTAGCTCATGAAGCCTATCGGGCAGATTATGGCCCTCGTTGGGAAGAAGCAGGCATTGTGGATCAACAACCACCGATTTTGGGAGAAGCCTTCCCCGTTCGGATCCCCCAGGTGGACCCTATGGGAACGAAATTGACGGAATCAGAAATGTGGAGCTACAGGTGCCCCTGGCGACCTACTTCCCCTGGAATGTCCGCCGAGGCATGGCTGGCGGCAATGGCGAATTGAGCGATTTCCGGGGCACCTGGCTGCCATTTGCCCCTACTGACGCAAGCAAACATCCCCAAGACCCTCGACCCAGCGTAGAGAGCCTCTACCGTTCGAAGAACATCTATCTCCGCAAAGTCAATGGCGCCATTGAATCCCTGATTTCGGATGGCTTTCTCCTCCCCCGAGACCGGGAGCACGTCCGGGTCAGAGCGATGCAGTATTGGGAGTTTGTTGGGTTGTGAGTTAGTGGATTGGTTGATTGGTTGATTGGTTAGGATTCAAGAAAAAATCTGATAGCGAAAGTGATCTGGCCTCTGACCTCTCTTTATTCGGGATTCAAGACAACTTCTGACAACAAAGTGATCTGACAGCATCGCGATCTGACGTCTGACCTCTCCTTTTTCAGCAGAAGCTAGGTCAGCTTATGCCATGTGCCTTTCTCAGGGTCCAGATCAAAACCATGCCTTCATACCACTGGACAAAAGTC
>JBCCCJ010001231.1:0-2506 GCA_039033615.1 Bacteroidota bacterium | reverse complement strand
TCTACAGCTAGGACTCAACCGTTGACGTTGGAGGGATTCGCCTTCCCAGTGGAGAGACTGCTGTTGCCAGGTTTCTTGCCCGAGGCTCCAGGTGAGAATGCTGGGGTGCTGATGGCGTTGTCGAATGCTTGTCAGAATTTCTTTCTGCAATTTCTGAGCCTCTCCTCCGCCAAAATCCAACGCTGCGGGAATGTCAAAGCCAAACATCACCTGGAGGCCTTTCTCTTCAGCTACTTGTAGGACATTGTGGTCAAATACATCCGATTGGTACCTCCGAATGGTGTTGGCCCCCATATCCTGGATCAATTGAAAATCACGCAGCAATTGACGCCGGGTGAGGGGAAACTCATTGGTGTACCAAAGAGGCGTGGTCTGATAGCTAACACCTTTCACCTGAAAAGCCTTTCCTCCCACCATCCACTGCCAGCCAGATTCTACGGGACGGATCTGCCGCGCATTGGTTGTTTCTGAGAAGGGAGGTAAGTCGAATGACTCGCCCATTGCTGCCGTCGGGAGCACGCTTTTGCTGAGGTCAGTGGTAGGTTGGTGGGTGAGATAAGTCCCGGTAGAAAAAATGGCAAGTGCCGCCATGCCAAATACCACAAACCCTTTGCGCATGCCTCTGTACAACAGCTTGTGCCGAAAATCATACCAGAAGGATCGGATGGGTTGGAAGCCAGGCCCGTAGATCCACTTGAAGAATCCTGCGATCAGTTTTTGCTGACTCATCAAGACTACCAAGCTGAGGATCAATACATTGGTGGAGGCAAAGGCGGCCATGACCCAATTGTAAGGGTTCCAATCCACATAGAGGCCATACCCGATGGCCACCAAGCTCAAGCCAATGGCGATCAGGTTGGGCAGACTCAATTTCCAGGCGTTGCTCAGCTCGTCGTCTTTCGGAGTAGGGAGGTAGGGGACTTTGATGCGAAGGAGGGTATATACAAAACCGGTCACAAATACCCACCAGGTCCCCGATCTGAGTACGCCCCCGATGAAATGGAAGCCTCGCTCATGTTCTTCCAACACCCATCGCTGGGAAAATTGTCGGATCAGCATGGAAAGGATACTCAACGGTAGCAGCAGGAAGAAAAACATCAACACATCTACTTGCCAAGGTGCTTTGGAGAGGAACAAGGCCGCGATCGGCACAAAGATGTCGATCAGGGTCACCACGCCATACAGAAAGTAGAGGGGAATGCTGAGGTAATGCAAGATTTGCCGCCAGTGAAGACCTCGTAGGAGTTTCGGCAAGGCGGCAAACAGCAACTCAAACACCCCCCGAGACCATTTCAATTGCTGACTGTAATAGCCTGCCAAGGTCGCTGGGACCAAGCCCCGGGTGAGTACTTCGGGAACATAAATGGATTTCCAGCCTTTGGCATGAAGTTGCATGGCGGTGTGCATGTCTTCTGCCAGACCGGGGGCATGTCCCCCGATGGAGTCTATCGCTTCTCTCCGAAAGGCGCAATTCGCCCCAATGGCCTGCGCACTGCCGTACCCACTCATGCTCATCATCATGGGCCCGTAAAACTGATAGGTTTGCTCGGCTGCGCCCTTGGCGATGAAGCTTTCGTTCCGATTTTTATACGCCTGAACCGACTGCACATAACCCATTTGCTCATCCTCAAAATAAGGCAACAAACGATCAAGCATTTCCGGAATGGGAACATGGTCGGGATCTAAAATCACGGCAATATCTCCTGTCGCCTGGGTGCGAAGGGCATAGTTGATATTGCCCGCTTTCGCGTTGGTCTTCTCCTTGCCCCGGTAGGAATGGTGGACGCCCAGGCGTTTACACAATTCAATCAAATACGGATCATTGCCTTCGTCGCATAAATAGGTCTCGTGCGGATACCGAACGGCCTTCATCGCCTTCAAGGTCTCTTCAATCATGGCATAGGGCTCTCCTGGAACAAAGGTGGTCAACATGTCCACAGTATGCCGCCTCGTCAACTCGGGCCTTTCGGGGACTGAAATGCCGACATAGTGATACCACTCATGTAGCAGGACCAACATTTTGAATACCAGGGCCAGGTTCAGCAGATAATACAGCGGGCGATAGCCGATGTGCTGAGGTTGGAAAAACCAATAGAGAAAGACGCCCATGGCCATCAATCCCATTAAGGCAAGACTCCGAAGGGTCCATAGCTCCCATTTTTGGGGGGCAGGTGCAGCAAGGATGGGAGAAGAAGGAGAAGTGGGCGAAGTTTTTTCAATGATCATGAACCGGGTTCAGCTTCCACCAAGAATGTTGTGCGCGAGTAAGGAAAGAGATAGAGAAAATTTCCCTGGTAAGAAAGCAAATATAGGGGCAAATCTTTTGTTACCTGAATAAAAAAACATCCCTCAACCGAAATTGAGGGATGCATCAAGAAATATCGGTTAGGAACGCCGAGAAAATAAAACACCAGAGTTTGCGTAGAGATTTTGTGCGAAGTCAAGGAAGAAAAATCGAGCCTAGCGAGCTAGGTGAGGATTTTCTGACGTAGAATTCGTGCAAAAG
>JBCCCJ010001230.1:0-2508 GCA_039033615.1 Bacteroidota bacterium | reverse complement strand
TTTTGTTTTCTATACGCTGTTTGACAAAAAGCAAATGAGGGGTTCTAGCTACTCATTTGATGAACAAAACATAGGTACTCTAACAACTCACACTTACAGAAAACCAGAATATGGTTGGTCTGAGACTGATAAAGACCAAACTTTTATTCTGCTTCAGTTAGACGGCAAACCAATAACGATTGGAGAATCAATCCAAATAGGAATTTCTCCAGAAGAACTAATTCATGAATTAGGAAAACCTATATATCAATCGGACTCGATTTTTACATTCCTTGGGAAAAATAACATTGTCGGACAGTTTAGTTTTGAGAACGGGAAACTTCGTTCCGTAA
The DNA here is from genome assembly GCA_039033615.1 of Bacteroidota bacterium. Lineage (GTDB taxonomy): Bacteria > Bacteroidota > Bacteroidia > J057 > J057 > JBCCCJ01. The sequence continues at coordinate 2,176 of JBCCCJ010001230.1, read as the reverse complement.
CTTAGGGAAGGTACAACCTGGGCGATAATATCTTTGAGATTGATAGTGCAAGTCGAAAAGAAATGATTGAAGAAAAATTGAATGAAAAAAAATAACGACTTGCCATCAAGGTGTATAGGGGATACGCACCAAACAACCGTCCCCAGCAATCACAGAACATGAGACATCTCGCCCTGATAATCCTAACCATATCCCTCCTTCTTTCCTGCTCAAGCGAGACTGGCTCGACCCAAGCCTCAATTCCCAGTCAAGCGTCCCCTACCCTATGGCCGACGAGAGGCTGGACCTATGACACCCTAGCTCACTCCGCTCAGTTGGATGCCAAATTGGACTCCTTTCCCGGCACCTATTCTCTATTGGTGATCCAGGACGGGAAGATTGCCTACGAAACCTACCAGGCACCCTATGGCAAAGACAGTCTCATTCACGTCAATTCCTGCACCAAGACGGTCATCTCGATCTTGTTTGGGGTGCTGTTCCAGGATGATTTTGCCCAACATGAAAACAGAGCGGCCATCTCCTACTTCCCCGAATACGGAGTGTCTGATACCCACTTGCAACAGATTCAGGTCAAGCACTTCCTGTCGATGAGCAGTGGCTTGGATTGGCGGGGCGGAATAGATGCCACGGACGTCATCCAAATGTCAGAGACGAATGACTGGGCGAAGTATGTATTCGAGCGCCCAATCGCTGGCCCGCCGGGAGAAAGCTTTCACTACAACAGTGGCGGGACCCAAGTCGTTTCCAGTATCTTGCACCGACAATCCGAAGAAGGCTTACTGGCCTACGCCCAGGAGCACCTCTTCCAACCACTCGGCATTTCTGATCTCCAGTGGGATCTCACCCCCACAGGCATCCCCAAAGCAGGTTGGGGACTCCACATCAAGATGCATGACCTGGCCAAACTGGGGTACTTATTGCTGCAGGAAGGAAGCTGGGAAGCGGAGCAGATTGTCCCCCAAGCATGGGTAGAAAAACTATCCCGCAAGCAGGTGGTCGCCAACGATACCTACGACTATGGCTATCAGGTGTGGATTCCCACAAGCATCGGGGCAGAGGGATTCATGTTTCGCGGCGGCTATCCGCCCTCCATCAAGGTCGTTACCGTCTTACCGGAGCTCAATTCCGTCGTGGTGTACGTAGGAGAAAATCACAACAGCCTCGATCTACTGCGAGAGTTTGTGGTGCCGGTATTGGAATGAGAAGTATTTCGTCTTTGGCATTTGCGGCACATAAATATTTACCCAATAAATCGAAAAGATGAAGAGACCTCTCACACAGACATGGATGATCGCCATGACGCTTTTTCTTGCCTGCCATTCGTTCAGAGCTGTAGAGAAGGGAGAAATACTGTATCCCCTTTCTTCGATGAATTGTAAATATGAAAGGTCTTTTAGACATCCAGAAATCCTAAGAGATGACACTTTAGGTGTAGTAACCTATCGGACGGATTCTACTGAGATGTTCTTACGAAGGTCAAATTTTCTCGGCTTCCTGGTAGGCGGGCAAGATACAGAAGGAGCAGACAACATATTTACCAAGTCTGACTCCTTACTTTCAGCTCTTTTTCAGAACGGCTTATTCACCTCTGATTTATTGATTCGAGCGTATACCCAAGAAAGGCTTTACCTTAACCAGCAAGGAGATACGCTTGATCACACCCAGTATACAGACTCAAAGAAGATAAAAATCTTGAATATCAGACCCCATGAAACGCCTCCTCATCTCCATGGAAAAGGAAGGTTTTTGACTTACCGGATATAGGTGACATTCGACAAATATGAAGACGGATGGGGTTCGTTTCCCGTATTTGAACTCACCCTTTTATTACCTAGGAATCAGGTTGACAGTTCTGCCTTGGAGTTCGACCATGCTGAAATCCATTGTTTGTCCTTTCTACACTACCAAATATGAGAAGGAGGAATATACCAAGGGTTCATTTGGATGGGAGTGGCAGTCGCGATGCGCATGTCTCAGGAATCCAAGATGCTGCTTGCTACGTATCCGTCCAGCGAACCCCATCTATTCTTTTCTCAATTTTATGCTGATCTTTCGGGGGTAGCTGGCGCATCTCTGTTCACCGGACTTTGTCTAGTCCTTCGGTTTCCATTTGAGCCATTGGGGCAGTTCTGGGTTGGGTTGCCAGAGATGTGGTAGGAGGGTTTGGATTTGGTTG
>JBCCCJ010001229.1:0-2512 GCA_039033615.1 Bacteroidota bacterium | reverse complement strand
TATGCTTGGACCTTTTCACTCGTTCTTTCTTCCCATCTCTTCGTCTAGGCTCATCTTTGGGTCCCTTCTTCCCAAAGTTTCGCGATTTGGCCCGCCAAATTCGGTTTTTCTTCCTTGATCTGGAAAGGAATATCTACGCGAAAAGAGGAAGTTATTTTTCAAGGCTCACTTAGAAGACGAAGGTGAAATCAACCCGGCGATTTTGGGGGCGATCGTTGCTTGCCATCGGTTGCTGCTCTCCTTTTCCTTTGGATAAGATGCGAGATTGGCTGATGCCCATTTCATAGACCAAAAAGTACTTAACGTTGAAGGCACGCATGACCGAAAGCACCAGGTTGTCGTTTTCCGTTCCGATATCATCGGTATGGCCTTCCAAGACCAGACGCAAATCCGGGCAGGACTGCAATTGAGAACCCAATAGGCGAAGTTGATCCTTCGCATCGTCGTTGAGCTTATCACTGCCGTAGGAGAACAAAATGGATTCAAACGCTTCCGGCATTTGTCCACAAGGGAGGGGGCTGTTTTCTGGCCGTTGTTCTGGACGTACGGTCAACGCCTCCTCTGGGATCAAGGCCGTGAGTGGAATCCCATTACTGCTCGCGGGCGGTGAAATTGGCTCCATTTCTGGCTCTTCCGCTGGTGGTTGAAAAGCCATGGGGTCTTCCAAGGTCGGATCTGGTTCATAGGTGACCAAGACATCCGCGGCTGGATCAGGTTGCGCAATAGTGGGCTGCTCCGTCTCCGGTTCTGCATATACGATGGGAGCAGTTGGTTCGGGAAGCGTGTCTTCCAACAGCGGTGGGAGTGGCTGGAAATCCTCTTCTTTTTGAGCTGCAACAGGCTCTACCGGCTCCCAACTGGTGATCGCTATAGTTTCAGGTTCCTCAAGCGGGGGGAGTTCAATGCTAGGAGGAGTTTCCAGTTGGACTGGGTCAGTAGCCGCAATGTCATCCGTCTCTGGTCGCGTAGGGCAACCAGCCAGGGCAGCGATGCCAGATTCTTCTGGGCAATCATCTTCGTGATCTACCAGCCCATCATTGTCGGAATCCTTGGGCATCAACAAGGCAGCCACCAGTTCGTCTTCCACTTCCTGATTCGGAAGTTGTTGGTAGTCTGGCGCATCTCCCATGTTGTACACAAAGGCAATGACATTGGCCATCTGTTGATAGTCTTTATTCAAAGAAAGTTTCCGAACACTCTCTACCTGAAGGCTGATCCGAGGACTCACTCTAAATCTGACTCCGCCCCCTAATGGCACATAAGCATCTGGATGGTCGGGTACATAGCTGCCTCCTACTCCAAACAAGAGATAGGGACCAATCAACGCCGTTTCCCGAAAGAATACGCCATTGTTAAACTTGAAGGCCAGCATATAATTCAGGTCGATCAGGGTTCCCGTGGCAACTTGTTCTGACAAGCTGGGGAAATTGACCTTTGGGGCTAGGCTGAGTTGGGTTCGAAAATCAAACCCACCTGCCAGGTATTTGGAAGCACCCAGGCCGTAGATAGGCTGAAACGCCTGGCTAGGCAAGGCGGTGCCACCCGGATGGGCCATATACCTGGCAAGGCCTCCACCAAGCTGGATAGCCCAGGGATACTCTGCCGTTTGAGCAGATGAAAGATGAGGAAGGATACAGAACAAGGTAAAAAAGCTCCCGAAAAGAGCGCGGTACAACTTCATGGAATAACAGCTACACAATAGACCTCTTGGTACCTAAAACGCAAATTTTGTTCCAAGATAAAAGAGGGCTTGCGTGATCGGACAACATTTGACCTTCTTTGGCTACACAAGAATCCTGAATGTAGGGTTTGGCGAGAAAAAGAAGGAGTTTTGGTTAGAAACGAAAGGAGCGCCCTGATTCGTGTAATGGGAAGGGGGAGGAACAGAGGTTTTGCTTCCTGACATACCCGACTGCTAGGAAAGGAATATGCGAGCTTCCCAGGATGTGAACCTGGAAAACCCGCATATGGGAGAAGGCATGGGTACAACGGAAGGACTAATGAATCATCAGCTTTTCCTGGTAGGGATTTCCTTCTCTGGTGGAGGATTCTACGACGTAGAGGCCGCTCTCTCTTCGATTTCCTATCGAAATGCCATCCTTCTGGGCTGCGATTGTCTACTGACAAGAACTTGTGCTGAGCACCTGTACTGAGCCCGTCGAAGTATGCCGAAGTATGCCGAAGTATGCCGAACCAACTCTCAAAAAAAACGAAGCACATAGCGATTCGCAGCTTGGTAGAAACAGACGCCTTACAGGAAAAAGCAGGCGCATCGCGACTGACACCTATTGGGATATGCCATACCACTGGACAAAAGTCCAAATGATGGCTTCATCGCGTAGCTCTCACTACCAAAGCGGGTTTGCCACGAAGTCCGAGGTTTGGGGAGGAAAGTGGCGTTGGGCTGGGACTTCGGCGCTTTTTTGCCTCCTTTTTGTGCGGACAAAAAGGAGGGTCGGTTGAGCTTGCGAAATCCCGCTTGTCGAAGATGCCGCCGGGCGGTGCGGGACAG
>JBCCCJ010001228.1:0-2513 GCA_039033615.1 Bacteroidota bacterium | reverse complement strand
TAGATATAGGTGAGCCTTTTCTGACGCAGTAAGGCGGAAAAAGGGCAAGTTTTATGGATGGGAACTTCGTTTCGCAAGCACTAGCTTTCCCAACAAGGAAAAAACATCAGATCGGTACCAGACACAGGTTGAGAGGCAGATTCCCTGCATTCTCTTGCCATGGGTAAACCTCCGGTAGAGTAAGCCCGTATCTCTTCTACCCCCTCCTATTTTTCGTACTTGCGAATAAGCTAATAAGGCCGCAATTTTGCAGCCTAATTTTACATGTACCAACATGCAACGATCAGAAATCAAAGCGGTCCTCAACATGGACCCACAAGGACAGACCCTCTTGGTCAAGGGTTGGGTGCGCACCTTTCGCGCGCGTCGGTTCATCGCCTTAAACGACGGCTCTTGCCTGTCCAATTTGCAGTTGGTGGTCAATTTTGAAGAAATGCCAGAAGAATTGCTCCGCAGAATCAGCACCGGGGCAGCCATTGCCGCTACGGGCAAATTGGTGCCTTCTGAAGGCAGAGGCCAAAAAATGGACCTCAACGTAGATAGTTTGGAGATCTTGGGCGAGGCGGATCCAGAGGTATATCCCATTCAGCCCAAAAAGCACAGCCTGGATTTTTTGCGTACCAACGCGCATTTGCGCATGCGCACTAACACCTTCAGCGCGGTATTTCGGATTCGTCACGCCCTGGCCTTTGCCATTCATGACTATTTCCACCGCAACGGCTTCTTTTATCTACACAGCCCCATCATCACCGGTAGCGATGCCGAAGGAGCAGGGGAGATGTTTCGGGTTTCGACCCTGCCCCCTCAGACCCCTCCTTTGACAGAAGAAGGGAAGATTGACTGGAAAGAAGATTTCTTTGGCAAAGAGACCAACCTCACGGTTTCCGGTCAACTGGAAGCCGAAATCGGGGCGATGTCCCTGGGGAAGGTCTACACCTTTGGCCCGACCTTTCGCGCCGAAAATTCCAACACCACCCGCCACCTGGCAGAGTTTTGGATGATTGAGCCGGAAGTGGCCTTTGCTGACCTCGCTGGCAACATCCACCTGGCGCAGGATTTCGTCCAGAGCATCGTGCGCTATGTGATGGAGCACTGTGAAGAAGACCTCACCTTCCTGGATCAGCGTATCCAACAAGAGGAGAAAAACATGAAAGCAGAGCTCCGTCGTCCCATGGGCTTGATCGATACCCTTCGATTTGTGGTTGAAAATGATTTCAAGCACATCACCTATACTGAGGCAGTCAACATCATTCGCAACTCCAAGCCCTACAAAAAGAAGAAGTTCCAATACCTCATCGAGTGGGGGGACGACCTCAAGTCAGAGCATGAGCGCTTTTTGGTCGAAAAGAAGTTCAAGCAACCCGTCGTGGTTACGGATTATCCCAAGAAGATCAAAGCCTTCTACATGCGGATGAACGACGATTGCGAACCAGGTAAGGAGACGGTTGCTGCTATGGACATCCTCTTTCCCGGTATCGGTGAAGTCATCGGTGGTTCTCAGCGGGAAGAACGACTGGACGTCCTGAAAGCCAGAATGGCAGAAATGGACATTCCCGAAGAGGAACTATGGTGGTATCTGGACTTACGCAAGTTCGGAACTGCCCCTCATGCTGGATTTGGTCTGGGCTTCGGTCGGATGACCCAATTTGTGACGGGAATGAGCAACATCCGGGACGTGATTCCCTTCCCACGTTTTCCCCGCAGCGCAGAGTTCTAATAGGGACAGCGGGCAGGTGGCTCTATCGTAGATCGGCTTTCCAAGCCGACCTGGAAGTACATCACGTGGCCCCAATCCATGGGGGAGGTCGGGATAGATGGCAGTCGCTACGCGCCTGCTAGCAAACACTCTCTCTGCGATTTGCTACCAAGATGCGCATCCCTCCGGGCTGAGATGGTCAATAGACGCTCAAATAAACGAAGCGCAGAGCGATTCGCAGTTCGGTAGAAACAGATGTCCCCGGAAAAATCAAGCAGGCGCATCGCGACTGTCATCTACTGGGACATTCGTTTTGTGGAGACATGTGCCCCACCCCCATCCATCGCTAGTGAGCTCGCAGGCGTATCTGCGATTGGATGGCAGTCTCAGCAGCCTCTACGGTCGCAGTCCTACCTGAAATTGGATCGCACTTCTACTGGTGACGTTTTCTATATTCGCTTCGAAGATTCTCTGTCGCAGTCCTACCTGAAATTGGATCGCACTTCTACCCAGCGCCACGAGTAATCAACATTGAGACGCCTAAAGTCGCAGTCCTACCTGAAATTGGATCGCACTTCTACGTTGGATTGCCGATTCTTCCTGCAGAGAAAGCAGAGGGTCGCAGTCCTACCTGAAATTGGATCGCACTTCTACGACACCACGGGGACAGGAAATGACTCTCTGTTTAAGGTCGCAGTCCTACCTGAAATTGGATCGCACTTCTACCCAATGGTACCTATGAGACCTTGGCAGTAGTCAAATCGTCGCAGTCCTACCTGAAATTGGATCGCACTTCTACCCCACTTCTTTTCCAAAG
>JBCCCJ010001227.1:0-2514 GCA_039033615.1 Bacteroidota bacterium | reverse complement strand
CCCTCGACAGTCATGCCCACATCAGCAGTCTCCAAACCCCGCGCGTGGAAGTCCTGGGCGGTCATCCCAAAATTGCTGTTCACCGTTCCATCAACTTGCAGATTCCCACGGGCATTCATGTCATGGCCACTCACTGTGCTATTTGCATTGATGGACCCGTCCGCCTGAAAACTCCCCAGGACACTAAGATGGCCGTCACGCCCCAATTGCATGATGGGTTGTCCAAAATGATAGGTGGAGTTTTCGTTATACTCACGCCACTCAAATCCCCCATTCGCTCCTTGCCCAATCTGGTTCGCAAAGGTCGTCCTTCCCGTTCCAGGATTCACGTTCCATGCCACGTAAGCGCCTTGAGGATGTCCAACGAGGGGGTCGGTACCGGTTGGATTCCCAACGACATGCATGAGGTCAAGTTCACCGACCCCTCCCCGGAAACGTTCGGCATCCAAGATCCCCAGGTTTCTTCCCGAGATCTCCAACTCTCCCGTGTAAGAGATGTTTCCATCGACCTGAAGGTCGCCGCGGAACGTGACATTGTCCGCATTCAAGCTTCCGGTCACACTGAGATTATTTCTGACAAAGGCATCTGCCACGCTAATATTTCCCAGAACACCCAGATGCCCGTTTTGGTCCACATCCATCAGCTGAAGATAGCTCCCATCAGTTCCAATTTCACCCCAAGCGAATCCACCAATTCCGCCCAATCCTCTTTGGTTCAAACTGAAGGTCCGCCCAGAGAGGCTGTGGTTGACTCCGAACAATAAGAAACTGACTTGTCCTCGATACCGTTGGTAAATTTTCCGAGCCTGGGACATATCCAGAGACGGATAGGTTTCGCCGCGCTGGGTAGAAAGGAAAGCCGTTGGGGGTTCTTTCCCCAGGTATTTGTTGGAGACTGCGTTTACAATTTTGATGACTCGATCTAAGGAGAAGAGGGATTGCTCAAAGCGGAACATCTCGTGCACCATCGAAGTACCATCGGTCTCCACGTAGGCTCGGTTGTGTTCCAGCGACTTGCGAATCAAGGTCTGGATCTCTTTGGTATGGCGAGTCGTGATCTCTACTTCGGCATTGAGATGACGGGCCATCGGCCCAAAGGCCAGCATCAAATCCACTAGTTCTCCATCGGGAGTGGCCGCATCCATGAACAATTTCAGCACCATGGATCGGCGCTTCTCAAAGAACCGCAACAAGCCCTTGAGGCCAATGTTGGAGTAGGGCTGTCCATCGCGGGTGATGAGGCGAATGTTGAAGGGGGCATTGCCCAAAAAGCGGTGGGAAATGTTTTCCAGCAGTTTGATGAGGTGCTCGGCGGGCAAATTGTCATCAAAATGAAATTTGTCCCGAACGGTGGTGATGGTTCGTTTCTTCTTGGCTTGGGCTGCCTTGGCCGCTTTTGCAGCTGCCGCCAGTTTGGCCGCCTCTTCACGTCTTCTCTGAGCCGCTTCTTCCCTTCGTTTGTTTGCGCGTTCTTCTACCTGATCGAGCAACCATCGAAGAAGATTCGAAATGCTTTCTTCTCGTTCTTGTACCTCTGCACTCTTTTCCTCCCACGTCCCCAACAACATCTGACTGATTTGCTGGCTTTCGAATCGGCTGGGGGTAACGATCACAAATTGCGCTTCACCGGGGCTGTTCTTTTTGGGAAAGCGAACATTCACATTGACGCTTCTGCCTTCATCTCCACTACAAGAACTCGCGATGGACCTGATCAGTCCTTCCTGTTCCAGAATGGTTTGGCCTAGTTCTTCATAGTCCAACCCATAAAAGCTCTCTTTGTCGTGGGTGGTGAGATACGCACTGAATTCGGCCAATCCCATGTAGGCAGCGGAAACCTGTCGCAATCGCCGCAGGAATTCCTCTACATTTGGAAATTCGAATCTACCATACAAGGGAGGGATTTGCCCTGCCATATTTGCGCCTTCTGTTTGGAATCAACCGAATGGTCTAATTGTACGAAGATACAGATTTTTGGAGAGAAGTTGGCAAGCATCTGACTTCGAAAGGAGGGCCAGCATGAGCGCTGTTCATCTATTCAACGGCTCAAAGCTTCTGCGGATCTCCTCTTCGTACGCCTTGCATTTTTCTCTTCAGATTTCTGTCCTTTTGATTCCTGTCGTGGAAAAAAAGGTGGGGTTGTTCTTGTTGCTTCGTTACAACCGATTGCACAGCTGATTGTTGCCTGTTGAGTAACGTTCCCTAAGCTTGGGTGTACGTCAGATGTCACCAGAACAAGCATTTCCCAGTACATGGCAGTCGCGATGCGCCTGCTTGCTTCTGTAGAGCATCTGTTTCTACCAAGCTGCGAATCGCTCTGCGCTTCGTTTTTTTGAGAGTTGGTTCGGCCTACTTCGGCTGCCGCTCAGCACAGGCGCTCCCCACAAGTCCTTGTCATTCGACAATCGCCGCCCGGAGGGATGCGCCTCTTGGTAGCCAATCGAAGAGAGAAGTTTGGGAGCAGGCGCGGAGCGACTGCCATGTATGCCAACATCACCCGCAAATATGTGACATGTG
>JBCCCJ010001226.1:0-2516 GCA_039033615.1 Bacteroidota bacterium | reverse complement strand
GTATATTCGGTCATTCAATGGGGGGACATGGTGCTTTGATTTGTGCTATACGAAACCCCCAAAAGTATAAATCAGTTTCAGCTTTTGCACCCATAGCCGGAGCCGATCTCTGAAGACGATATTGGGTTGGCGGGTGATTGGATCAAAGGCTTGATTGTTTCGGATATCCAGATAGGTCGCGTTGGTAGTAATCTCCATCCATTCTGCCTGCTCATACTTAACATCTATTTCGCCACCGATGCCTTGCGTTTCAGCGATGTTCTGATATTGCCCACTGCCATTGTTGTCAGTTACCGTAAAGAGCAGCTGATCTTTGGTATCTCGGAAAAATCCAGAGATCGCTACCTTCACCCCGCGCTTGGAAGCCCTATTTGCTTCTAGTACTAAACCAGCATTGAGATTGAAGCTTCGCTCCGGCCTGATACCGGGAGCATTCTGAATGGTGATCCCGTCTCCCAAGGCTTCGACAGCACTTGGCATCCGCACTGCTTGCTCTGCGGAAAGCTTTGCCAAGAGTCGATCGTTCAATTGATAGGAAGAAGCCACTCCTCCTCCCCAATTGCCTTGTTGATTTTCGATGGCGCGCGAGATATACTGTTGCACACCATCAATGGCAATGAGGACTCCTTCGTTGATAGAAGCTTGATAGCCGTAGTATTTGCCAAATGCGTTGAGGTTGAGCCTTTCTTCCAACCACTTGGATTCGTAGGACAATCCGCCAAACAAGGTTTGCAAGGATTGTGGCGTTAGCAAAGGGGTCCGGTACCAGGCCTGAAACGGATCCTCCCCGTCTCGTTGTACTCGGTTGAAGGTAGCGTTTAGGCCCAATTGATGACGGGCATGAAGGTGATAGGTGGTATTCCAGCGCCCTACGTAGGCATCTTCGACCAAGGTAAAGACCGACTTGCCGTTAGAGTTGATTTCTCCCCCATTGGGATTTTCGTTGATCACACTCCCAGTCCAATCATAGCGCTGGGTAGCAGTATCGGTGTTGACCCCTTCTTTCAATGCTACAGAAAGGAAGAAATCTGTATTCAAACCTGGAGTGAACAAGTCATTTTTCTTATAGGTAAGAAAAGGCATCACAAATTCTTCATCGTATCGAACTTGCCCATACACCTGAGACATGGTCTGGCCGTGTTGGATGCCTCGACTCAGGTCGGAAATTACCACTCCAAGGAAAAGCTGGTCCGCCCAGGCTTGGTTGCTGAAACCCACATCAACCTTGGCATTGATGGTTCGAAAATCGTCATTGAAGCGTGTGGCAGGTTCTTGCTTGGTAAATTCTGTAGAGCGGAAGTTGGTGGATTCGTTGGCGTAGGTCACCCCACGTCCCCACACCCGGTAGGTATTCGCTGATTGGTTCAAAAAAGCAGAAACTCGGGTAGTGAAACCGGACTGAGGAGCCTGAACTTGCCCTTGGATAGCAGCCTGATGGGTGCGAAAAGATCCATAGGAGTAAGAAGCCTCAAAATAGGAATTGATGTTTCGCTTGGTGACCAGGTTGATCGCTCCTCCTAGTGCGTCAGAACCTAAGGTAATGGGGACAACCCCTTTATAAATATCAATTCTATCTACCAAAGAGGTGGGAAAATGATTGATCGAATAAGAAGAACCGAAATAATCCATTGGGACTCCATCTACAAAGAAGCGGATCGACTGGCCTGACATGCCATCTAGGGAGTACTCAAAATTGGAACCCATCCCGCCAGACCGTCGAACGCGAATGCCAGCGGTCCGGTCCAGAATCTGGTTGATTTCTAAGCTTTGCGCTTGTAATTCAGCAGTCTCAATTGCAGCCACGTGAAAGCCTTTTCGTTCCACTTCTCGAGCTTGGGTTTGGCCTTCGACAACAACTTCCTCCAGACTAAAACTAGACGGTTCAAGTGTCCAGTCTAAGCGAAGTCGCTGGTTAGCAGATAGTTGAATTTTTCGCTCTTGAGAGGAAAATCCAACCTGACTCACAGCGATCAAATATTGCCCAGGAGGGAGTACTGCAATCTCGTACGCTCCTGTGTGGTCAGTGATGGCCCCCTGTTTCGTGTCGATCAAACGAACGGCAACCCCACTAGCCTGGGCCTGGCCAGAAAGCATGACCGTACCATAGATCGAAGCTGTAGGAGGCTGGGAAAATGCCTTGAAAGTCAAACTAGCCAGGAGGAGTACAAAGAGCAGGATAATTGAGGGAGTTTTCATGTTTATTTAGACTAAATCTAAACTTTGGTCAAGATTCAAAACATATGCAGATTTCACAATACCTAACTTTAGGTAACAACTGAGACTTTGGTGGTAAGTAATTGATTATCAAAGTTTTTTGAAGTGGGAGTGAAAGGGGCAATGCATTTTACATTCGCCGTAAATGACAAGAGAACATCAGGGCTGATTTATTATTTGGAATTGGTCTAAATAAAATTTATTTAGCTTAGTGAGACTTGAAAAATAACTTCCTCTTTTCGCGTAGATATTTCTTTCCAGTCGAAGATCCCGGCTTGGCGGGAATCAAGGAAGAAAAACCG
>JBCCCJ010001225.1:0-2516 GCA_039033615.1 Bacteroidota bacterium | reverse complement strand
CTGCATACGCGCGGCGGGCTGCTTCGGGGGCAGCGGGAAAAGGTGCCTCTGGCGCCAGCGGGTAGCGGGGCAAGATTGCTTCGGCCTGCGCAGCGCGGGCGATGTGCGCCAGCATCGCGGCATGCGTGGCCGGGCTGCCAAAGATGTAGGCCCCGCCGTGGAAATACAGCAGCGTGCGGTGGACGGGACCAGGCGGGCGGACGCGCAGCGCCTCCACGTCGCCCAGCCGAACCTCTGTCATGGTGGTGCCGCGCGGCGGGTGGAACAGGAGTTTGGCCTTACGCTCGAACGACGCGCGGCATTGCGCTGCAAGATGTCGATGGACTCGGCGCTGTATTGGTAGTTTTTGTAGAAAAGCACCGCATTCAATCGGCTGCCCCAGGTTTGGGCTTTCAACTCCGCCCCAAAGATATTGCGGGTGAGGCGCGAAGGGACTGTATTCGGATCCAACGGTTCCCCACCCAACATCAGCGGCCTACCCGCCGGATCTTCGCCCCGGATGTCCGAAAAGCGGAAAAAATCCGAAAGCGTCAGGCTTAGGCCATCTGTCAATTTCGCATCGACCAGCCAGCGGTGAGCCGTTCCCAGATGTTGCCCGGTCCGCAAAGTAGGGATGGAAAAAATCTCCGAACCTGTCGCATTGGTGATGGAGGCCAGTTGCTCGCCGCGCCAATTGTAGACCGCGAGCGAGCTGTCTTGGGTCGCGTCCAGGGTGTAGGACAAGGTGCCAAAATAGCGGAGGTTCAGCCGATCATTCCACAGCTTTTTTCGATAATCTACTCGCTGAGAAAAAGTATTCAGGCTGCGCTGGGCTTCCCCGATGGAGATGTTCAGCAAGCTTTGACCATGCTGTACCTCATCTAGGCGGTGGGTGAAGGCAGTCGCGAAACTGAGTCGATCTGCCCACTCCAGTTGCGTCCAGCGAGCTTCAGCCTCAACAAAGGCCGACCGATGCTGGTTGTGAAAGCGGCGTACGTCAATGATTTCTTCCTCAAAACGAACCATCCCATTTTCCATCGGTACTTCCCGCAAATTGACCACGTCTTTCATCCGATAGTCATTGTCGGAATAATTGGCAAAGGCCATCACCGACAAAGCAAACTGATCCGAGAGGTTCTTTTTCCCATTCAAGGTAATCCGGTGGGTGTTGAAAGAGCCAAGGGTATAGGAAGCCCGGAGATGATCTGCTTTGGCCTCCCGAGGAATCAAGTTGATCCCGCCCCCCAAGGCATCCGTCCCGACCTCTACTGGCATCACGCCTTTGTACACATCTACCCGTTCCAAGGCATCTATCGGCAGGTTGTTCAGTTGAATGCCGCCCCCATAGACCTGGAGTGGGATTCCGTCATAGTATATGCGCACCGCCGCTCCGGTCAAGCCATTCAGGTTGATGCTGGTTTGGCTGCCTAGCCCCCCTTGTTGACGAACGACTACGCCAGTTGATCTTTTCAGCAGTTCTTCGGCCCCCAATGCCTGATTGCTGAGCGCCTTGGCATCTAGCGATTGGATCGTGATGGGCCGAGAAGCGACTTCTGCGGTGGTGGTTTGCGCCGCGATGGTTACTTCATCAAGGGTGCGGTCAACAGGCTGAAGTTCATAGCTCAGCTTGGTTTCCGCTCCTTGGATCTGAATGGTGTCTCGGATTCGCTTGGCCCCCAGATAGGAAACCTCCAGTTGATAGATTCCTAGCGGGATGTCCTCCAACAGGAAGTGCCCTTGACCGTTGGCGGTAGCATTGCGCGCAAGCGTGGGCAACGAAATGGTCGCCCCGATGGCTGGATTCCCTTGGAACTGGATCGTTCCTGCCAACGCCGCTGGTCGTTCTTGGGCCTGGATGGGAGCAAGATTCAGCAGAATCCCCCAAGTAATACCTAACATTAGGTAGTAGTTTTTCATGATCGCTTGCAGATAAGTACTTAATTTTAATTAGACTCATTCTAAATAAGGATCACGAAGCAAGACATGAAGAATCCGCTATATTCCAAAGGTTTCGAGAAAATAATTTGGAGAAAAGCCATCCTCCGACTGCCTCGGCAATCGGGTTCCTTTCCTCTGTTTCAAGAGGAAGGCTCTGATCAAATTGATGTAGGAATTATTTGCCCTCCCCCCCTCGCTTGGTGATCATCCGCACCGTAATCACGCCCATGACGATCCACAATACCTTACTCGGCTTATTAAGTCAATTGAGGCGCAGAGAGCACCATTATTAATAATGGTAAATGCCAAGTAATAACAATTTTTGGGTGTTATGAGAAAAATAAATACCTTAAAGCATATCTCTTGTAATTCAAATGAACTTTTCTCGATTGTCCGCACAGGAATGGCTCAAACTGAGTCGCACCCATATCCAAAAGGGGCACACAGCTCAGGCGATAGAAGTAGCTCTATCTTTCTGTAATGACCTATCTCAAAGCTTTCAAGATGAGCGACTAACAGAAATAAAAAATGGGATATCGCTGTTGTCAGGTCAGCTTAACTCTTCTCAGAGGGAAAACCGTACACAAACAATCACATCT
>JBCCCJ010001224.1:0-2517 GCA_039033615.1 Bacteroidota bacterium | reverse complement strand
GTCATTTCACTCTCCATTCGACGTGGACAGGTGTTGCAGATTCAAGCGCTCGACCCGTCTGTTGTCGCGAACGCCGTGCATCCTTTCCTTGGTCACCCCCGGGCCCCCCGCCAACTGTCCTTTTTTCCAGACAAATTCTGGACGAAGATTTCCTTGTTGGTACAGGATCTCTTGAAAATCCCCGCTGGGAAAGGCGAGGAAATCAGCCAGCAAGCCAGGGGCTAGGATGCCTCTATCTTTCAGATTCAAGGCTTTGGCAGCTCTAACGGTCAGGCCCGCAAAGACTTCCGAGGTCCGGAGCTTCTGTTGAGCTCCCATCAAACTGGCTTGGAGGAGGAGATTTCCCATGGGAGCAGATCCAGGATTCCAGTCAGAGGCAATCGCTAGGCACGCTCCGGCATCTAGCAACTGACGGGCCGGCGCAAAAGGGAGCCCCAAACCGAGCGAGGCCCCTGGCAGGACTACGGCAACGGTTGAACTTTGGGCAAATGCCTCAATGTCTGCCATTTTGCTCGCTTCGAGGTGATCTGCACTTGCGGCCCCCATTTCTATGGCCAACTGCCCCCCACCAGCATGAAATTGATCCGCGTGAACCGTGAGTTCAAACCCCGCTGCCTGGGCGGCTCGAAGGTAGGTTCGACTTTCCTCTACCGTAAAGGCTTCTTCCTCAGTGAAGATGTCGATTCGGCTACTGAGTTGTTCTGCTTTCAATTGGGGGAACAGCTCTTCGACGAGCCGCTGCAAATAGGCCGCTTTGCCGCCTGAAAAATCCCTGGGAAGGGTATGAGCCGCCAGGCAAGTCGGAATGAGGTCGGCTGCCGTCTGTTGATTGGCTTGTTGAATGGCCCGGAGCATTTTGAGCTCGGCTTCCAGGCTGAGACCGTATCCGCTTTTTACTTCAATGGTGGTTACTCCCTCCTGTAGGTGTCGATTGGCTCGGGACAGGGTGAGAGCAGCCAACGTTTCTGCTGCGGCTTGGCGGGTATGTTGGACACTGTTCCAAATCCCCCCTCCGGCTTTGGCAATTTCTAAATAGGTGTTGCCGGCAGTACGAGCGGCGTAATCATTCGCGCGACTACCGGCAAAACAGATGTGGGTATGCACGTCAATCCAGCCAGGCAAGCCAACATAATCTCCCGCAAGTTCCCAGGTTGGAGAATGGGGGTGAGCATCTTGGAGGTCTTGCCAAGGGCCGACGGCTTTGATGAGAGAACCTTCCACCAGAATCCCTGCTTCGGAGACAATCTCGAGCGATTCATCTGTGATTGAACCATGGAGAGGCATGCCGTTCATGGTCAGCAATTGCCGAAATGGCCCAATCAGGGTCAAAGATTCCTGGTTCATAACTAGAAGGAATCGAGCGCCTGCTGCAAGTCTGAAACCAGATCAGAGGCATCTTCCACCCCGACGGAGAGGCGAATCAAGGTATCTGACAAGCCTGATTTTTCCCGCTCTTCTTTTGGAATAGAAGCGTGAGTCATAGAAGCGGGGTGGCCAATCAAGGATTCCACGCCTCCAAGGCTCTCAGCCAGACTGAACAAATGGGTGCCGCTCAACACTTTCATCGCGTCTTCCATGCGATCTCCTTTCAAGGTGAAGGAAAGCATGCCCCCGAAATCCTTCATTTGGTGCCGAGCAACTTCATAATTGGGATGATCCTGAAAACCAGGCCAATAGACTTTGGACACTTTGGGGTGATGGCGGAGGAAATGAGCCACTGCCGCACCATTCTCACTGTGCGCTCGCATCCGCAAATGAAGGGTTTTTAGGCCTCTTAGCACCAAAAAACAGTCTTGAGGCCCAGGAACCGCTCCGCAGGAATTCTGCAAAAACTTGAGGCGCGCATCAAGTTTTTCGTCTTTCACCACCACACAACCCATGACGACATCGGAGTGTCCTCCCAGGTATTTGGTGATGGAGTGGAGAACCATGTCTGCACCGAGATCGAGGGGATTCTGAAGGTAGGGAGAGGCAAACGTATTGTCCACCACAACCTTGATTCCCTTGGCTTGCGCTTGCTCTACCGCAGCGGTGATGTTGACGATCCGCAGCAGGGGATTGGTCGGGGTTTCCAACCAGATCAATTTCGTGTCGTCTGTAATATGATTGACTAGCTCATCCGAGTCAGACAGATCTACAAATTTGAACTTGATTCCATAGGGGGCAAATACTTGAGTGAAAATGCGATAGGTTCCCCCGTACAAATCATTGGTCGAAATGACTTCATCTCCAGGCTTCAACAACTTTACAATGGCATCTACTGCCGCCATTCCTGAAGAAAAACAGGTAGCATGGGTACCATTTTCCAACTCTGCCAACGCTGCTTGTAAGGCATCGCGAGTAGGGTTTTGGGTCCGGGCGTATTCAAAGCCCTGGTGGTCTCCCGGCGCAGCCTGTACGTAGGTGCTGGTTTGATAAATAGGGGTCATGATCGCCCCAGTAGAAGGATCCGGTTCTACCCCGGCGTGTACTGCTTTGGTTCCGAATTTCATTGAGATTTTTTTGGTAACTTGAACC
>JBCCCJ010001223.1:0-2519 GCA_039033615.1 Bacteroidota bacterium | reverse complement strand
CTATGGTGAGCCTGTTGAATCATCAAGTGGATTCAGGGAAGAAGTAGATGATTCCAACTTGTGCGATTCGCCCCCCAAAAACTTTTGCTACCATTGCGAAGCGAATGTCAATGAATGAAGGGCTTGGGAAGGAACATTCGAGCCTACTTCGGCTCAGCCCAGGTCCGTGGCAAAAAATAAGTGGCTTCATGTAAACAACTCTCGACATGTTGGGATACACCGGGTACACTGGCTGTACCTAAATCTACCCAGTTCACCTTACCTTCATGGGGGACGCTGGTGCCTGTCGCAGCTCAACTACAGAAACCCCCTCCTCATCCATCGGGCATTGAAAATTGGCTATCTTTGTAGATATGTTTTGGTAAGCTTTCAACTTTTTGCTAATGAGCGCCTTGAAAGACAAATACATCAATCCGTTGACAGATTTTGGCTTCAAAAAGCTATTCGGCTCGGAGCCGAACAAGATCTTGTTGATCGATTTTCTGAATCAGATCCTACCGGACAAGCATCAGATCAAGGACTTGACATATTCCAGAAACGAGCAGCTCGGCCAAAACGAGTTGGATCGCAAAGCGATATTTGATCTGTATTGTACCGGAGAGGCCGGAGAGCGATTTATCGTAGAGTTGCAGAAAGCCAAGCAGAATTTCTTCAAAGACCGAAGTATTTATTACGCTTCTTTTCCTATTCAGGAGCAGGCGCAAAAAGGAGACTGGGATTATCGCTTGGAACCCGTTTACACCGTGGGGATTCTGGATTTTATCTTTGACGACCACAAGTCAGCAGAAGAGCTGCTGCACGTTGTGGAGTTGAAAAACCAGCGCTGTGAAGTGTTTTATGATAAGGTAAAATTCATTTACCTCGAACTTCCCAAATTCAACAAGCAAGAAGACGAATTAGAGACGCAATTCGACAAATGGCTGTTTGTATTCCGGCACCTGTCGGATTTGCAAAATCGTCCGCAAAGCTTACAAGATAAGATCTTCAGGAAGTTATTTGAGGCGGCGGAAATTGCAACATTTTCAACGGAGGAAAGAGATGCGTATGAAGATAGTTTGAAATACTACCGAGATCTGAAAAATGTAGTGGATACTTCCCATGAAGAGGGGGTTTTAGAAGGGATAGAACAAGGGATAGAAAAGAGAAACCTTGAAATTGCCAAACAGATGAAAAAAGAAGGAGAGTCGATTGAAAAAATCATGAGATATACCCAGTTAAGCCGGGAAGAAATTCAGGGGTTATAAAAATAATTGGTTCTTCTACACATTTAGTTAAACGATGGAAAAATCATAAGAATGGCTATTTCCCAAATCAGTTTTGGGATTGTTGACCAACCATGATGTCGCCTTTCCCGCAAGCGGGATTTCGCGAAGCTCAACGGATCTACTTTTTGTCCGCACAAAAAGTAGGCAAAAAAGCGCCGAAGCCCCATGCAACCCACCGGCCGCCCCAGCACCTTCCCGATTCGGATCGGGATGGCCTACCCGCCGTTGTGGTGAGGCTTGCGCCCGGAAGAACCTACAGAAACCTCAAAATCCTAAGGCTCCACTACTTTCGTAGTTGAACCAAATAATTAGACCTGCAGTACACACCACCCCGCTCTCGCGAGTTTGAAACTCCTGAGGCTAAAATGGGAGTGTTTGTAATGCTGGTGCCTCCTCCCTAAAAACCTCGGTTTGCAAGCATGTGATGTTTTCCATTCGGAATCATCTGCGCGGTCTGTAAGACAAGGCTACCATCAAACCTATCGAATCAGGGTGATGGACCCCTTTTCATAAAATCTTTGTCCATTGTTGGCGGTGGCTTCTACAATCACCACGTATGCTCCTTCCGGTACTGCTTTCCCTTGATAGGTCCCATCCCAACCTTTGTCCAGGTGATCACTTTCGAAGATGAGTTGGCCCCAGCGGTTGAAGATCTTCATATCAAAATCGCGGATGTAGAGGCCATCTAAGCGGAAGAAATCGTTGATGTTGTCGCCATTGGGGGTAAAGGCATTGGGCAAATGCAATTCCGGTTGGATGCCGACACAGGCGTGATTGGAAACACTGATTGCTCGATTGCCTGCCAATTCGTGGGCAATTACCCGGTAGCAGTATTCACCCTGGTCCAAAAAGGTCGCTCCATCCACATAGCTGGTTTCACTTCCCGATACCACATCCACTTGCACAAACTCTCCCAGCGACTCCATCCAGACCTCAATGGTGTAGAAATCTACCTCTTCTTCCCATTCCGAATACGGCGTCCAGGTTAGTACGTGTTGAAATTCCTCCACGGTCGCCAACAGATGAATGCTGCTCCCAAGATTGCTGTAGGGAGAGGTGAATCCGCAACTGTCTCTAGCAAGCAGGCGGTATTGATACGGCTGACTCTCCACTCGAACGGCGGTATCCAAATAGGAAGTCGCTGATGGATCGAGGGTCGCCAGGGTGCTCCAATTCTGACCGCCATCGCGGCTTTTTTCCAGGAATACCGATACCAGATCCCGTAAACCAAATCCTTGCCATTCCACCAGCACG
>JBCCCJ010001222.1:0-2520 GCA_039033615.1 Bacteroidota bacterium | reverse complement strand
TGGCCTTTCCCAAAGAAGAGGAAGCCTTTGAAACCTATGCGGCAGCCATGCCCAACAATTGCGTTTTCCTGGTCGATACCTACAATAGCATCCGTGGCATCCAGCGGGCAATCGCTACCGGGCAGAAGTTGCGAGAACAAGGGCACGAAATGGTCGGCATCCGCTTGGATTCCGGGGATTTGGCAGATCTGAGTTACCAAGCCCGAAAAATGCTAGACGAGGCGGGTTTCCCTGACGCAAAAATTGTGGCGAGTGATGACTTGGACGAATATCGCATCACGGAGTTGAACGCTCGGGGGGCCAGGATCGACATTTGGGGCATTGGTACCCGCTTGGTCACTGCCTATGATCAACCTGCTTTGGGGGGAGTCTACAAATTGGCCGCCCTTCGTGCGCCGGGTGAGGCGTGGCGCTACAGCATGAAAATCTCCGAAAAGACCATCAAAAGCTCTCAGCCAGGGATTTTGCAGGTGATGCGGTACCAAAAAGATGGGGCGTTTGCAGGAGATATGATCTACAACCTAGAAAGCGACAATCAAGAGCCTGTGTTTCACAGCCTGACCGGACCAACCATTGATACTACGGCCCTGGAGGGTACGCCCGTCTTACAGCCCATTTTTCAAGATGGAAAATGTATCTATGAGAGTCCCAGCTTACCAGAAATGAAAGCCTATGCCCAGGCCCAATTGGCGCAATTTGACGACAAATACCTTCGAATCAATGATCCGGCGGACTATCCGGTAGGCTTAGAACAAGGATTGGCCAAGCTCAAGAAAGACCTTCGGGACCAATTGTTGGCGGAACAGGAGTAGGGGAGGGAAAGACCGCTACGCTGACAGAGGACAGAAGTCAGATCACTTCGTTGACAGAATCGCCATATCTTGTTCATCCTATTCCCTAACTGATTATAATTGAGAATCCTGTAGATCTTGTTAATCCTGTAAGATCCGAAGACCGTTTTGCTGCCAACCTCAACTGTTTTTTGATCTCATTCGTTGTGCGTATATGAAAGCATCCCTTATCATTGGTGGAATTGTCATATCAGCCCTGTTGTTGGTGGCCTGTTTTCAAACCCGCCCGGTAGAGCCGCCAGGTTCATCCGCCTCTGAATGGGTAAGCCCCACGGATTACGAAATTCTCCTTCAAAATCTGCGAACGGCTATTTCCCAGCGGAATCCGCAAAATTATCTGCGTTGCTTCAATCAGGATTCCCTGCGTTTTGTACCCGTAGCTTCCCTCTTTAATGAACACGAAAGCATCTGGCGAGCCTGGTCTGCTTTGGATGAGCAGGTCTATTTAGAGAACGCCATTGCCGACCTCAGCTCTACCAGCGGCAATCAGCTATTGCTGCAAGAGCAAGACCTACAGGACGTCACTTCCGATTCCCTTCGTTATGTAGGCGAATATACCCTCCGGGTCAATCATCAGGACACCAGCCTCACCACCCTTTTCCGTGGCCAACTCCAGATGCTCATCAAACTCAACGAATTCAACGAATGGGAAATCCACCGCTGGGAGGATATTGAATTGAATCCCGACTCCAGCTGGAGCCATTTGAAGATTGGGTTTATTCAGTGAAGGGAGGACCAAAGGTAGCGAGTCAGAAACCCGAACTCCTACAAACCCACTTACTCTTTTGGGCAGATGAAAACTGATGGGGTATAAGCTGCTAACCTATGTCAAAATATCTTTTCATTTTTTCGATTGTAATTATTGATGTGATAGGAGCTTATTTTCATAGAGCTAGAGAAGCCCATTATATATACATGGGTAAATATGACTATGAAGTAGTGGATGAAACCCTTTTCAGTCAAACATATTTATCAGAAAGCTATGGGTTTTTAATTGGGGATTTATCTATTCAAGGATTGCAAATCAAGGACCTGCCGCATACCACTGGACAAAAGTCTACATGATACCTTCAAAGCGGAGCAATCACCACACAGGCGGGTGGGCCACGAAGTCCGAGGTTGGGGAGGAAAAGCGAGTTGGGCTGGGACTTCGGCGCTTTTTTGCCTCCTTTTTGTGCGGACAAAAAGGAGGGCCCGCGGCAGGCGATACACAGCTTGGGTAAAATCAATCCAATGGAGATTCGAGAAATGTCCAGTGGTGTGCCATGCCTTCTTACCCGAGAATTCTGTACCTTGGATAGAAATACCATTCTCACTGTTGGGCCATGAAGATCGTCAATCCCCTATACGACCTCGCCTTCAAATACCTCATGCAACATGACCGGATCGCCAAAAAGGTGCTCTCGGTGCTGCTGGAATGCGAAATTCTCGAACTCACCCTCTCGCAGCAGGAAATGGTGGCAGTCAGTGATCAGTATGGGGTGAAACTCTATCGACTCGACTTCAGTGCGATCATTGTAGATGAAAACGGGCAACAACAGAAAGTCCTGATCGAACTCCAAAAATCGAAACTCCCTACTCACGCCCTTCGGTTTCGTTCCTATCTGGGGCAAAATTATGCCAAAAAAGATGCGCCCTACCCCATCATTTCCATCTATATCCTCGGCTA
>JBCCCJ010001221.1:0-2526 GCA_039033615.1 Bacteroidota bacterium | reverse complement strand
GGGGAAATTTCAGGGTTTTGGGTGTTGGGTTTTGGGGTTTGGGTTTTGGGGTTTGGGGTTTGGGGTTTCAAAATCGAAGATTTCCCCCTTTGGAGGGGGATAAAGGGGGAGGAAAAGCCCTCTCACCGCAAGGCCCACGCCTCAATCACCTCCAAATCCTCTCGTTTTTTGGCCAATACCGAATAACTCAATCTCAGCAAACTCTTCTGTTCATGGGTCAACTGCTGAAAATCCACGCCACTTTCTAAAAAACGATGCAATTCCAGAATTCGTAGCCAAGCAATCAACTCTGCCGTGGCTGGCTTCTTCTTTTTGACCCGCTGCCGAATGTGAAGGAAATGCTCAATCAATTGGCGATCGGCATACTCGGTTCGCTCGCCCAGTTGGCTCCGCACAATTTCCAGCAACTTGGCTTCCTTCGGAAAGGGGATATGATAGTATACACACCGCCGCAAAAATGGTTCAGGTAAATGCTTCTCCGAATTGCTGGTCAGGATGACCAATATTCGATGGTTGCCCTTTTGGATGCGATGGTTGTTGGCTTCTTTGATTTCAAACTCCCGATTTTCGATCTCGTGGAGGATGTCATTGGGAAAATCCCGGGGTGCTTTGTCGATCTCGTCGATCAACACCACCGAACCAGCGGCCTGCTTCGCTTGAATGAATTGCCCACTCGCCACTTCTGCCGCATTGCTCAGGGCGATGGCTTCTCCGAAGGCCCGCAATTGAATGAAATGGGCCGTGGGGGGAGCCTCCGAGGCGGCTATCTTGGCGAGATTCGCTTCATGAAAATGGCGGAGCGCATCATAGTTGTAAAACATGTCCTGCGCGATGGAAGTCGTCTTGGTATGGAACACCAAAGGCTCAGAGCGAAAGGCTTCATTCTGCTGGCTCAAGTCCCAGGCGATTTTGTAGGCCAGACGAGTCTTGCCCGTACCGGGTTCGCCAGTAAGGAGCAAGGGCTGATTCAAGGCGATGGCGACTTTCACCGCGCCCGCGAGGTCTTCATCCAAGATATATTCGCCCGCCGGAATCTGTTGGAGTTCGAATTCCGATTGGTTCAAGTCTAGCTCAAAGTGTTTCATGCAATGAATGGCTAATGCAACAGGAAGTTACGGCATGCAACCTAAGTAGCCAAGTTTGACACAATCTTTCCCTTTTGCGCGGCAGGAAATCCCGAATTTTGAAACATCCTGCGGGAGCTCCGACTCTACCCCTGTTTCCCCTCCCCTATCCAACGCCTTGAATCGAACTCCTGTCGCGGGAGATGCTAGAGAAAATCAGCATTTCGCTCCTGTTTTCTTGGCAGAAGTTGGGTGTGCATGCAACTACAGTCGCCAAGGGTGCAACATGAGTTCCCGCTTGTTTCTGAAAAAAGAGGGAAATTCTCTTATTCCATCAGAAGGACAGCTTTGCCCCTCCATATCTATCCACACGTTGAAAACCCATGTTGGTATGAAATCATTTATTCTCACCTTGGTAGCAACTGGATCATTGCTATTTGCCAATCTATTCTCCCTCCAAGCTCAGATGGGCGACATCGTTCCTATGGCTGAGGCCCAACCCACTCCGTTTGACTTTTATGCCCAGGTTCAAGAACCTCAGCCGTTGAATTACCGACAGATTTGTCGCCAAATCGAATATCCCCAACTAGCGGTCAATGCCGCCATCGAAGGCAGCGTGCAAGTTCGTATCCTGGTCGATGAACGAGGTGCCTATCAGGACCACATGTTGATGTCATCTCCCGACCCGATGCTGTCCGATGCGGTCCTGCTGTATCTGAAATCCATTCAATTTGAGCCAGCCCTCGAACAAGATCAGCCCGTGGAAGCCTGGGTGAGTTTGCGATTCAGTTTTGTTACGGAAGAGTGAGTATGTTTTGGGGTACCAAATCTTCTGTTCTCTCCATTTTCTAAAACCAAGTCCGGTATTCACAGGTTGTCATGGTATCTGTTCACGATGATTGACTGACTCATGCGCATCATATTGTTCACTGGCAAAGGCGGAGTAGGTAAAACCACCGCGGCAGCGGCTACTGCCCTTCAGGCGGCCAAACAAGGCTACAAAACCCTCGTCATCTCCACGGACCCGGCCCACAGTCTGTCGGATGCCTTGGATGTGGAACTTTCCCCAGAGCCCGTATTGGTAGAAGAAAATCTCTACGGACAGGAATTTGACGTGTATTACTCCATGAAAAAGTATTGGGGTCATATGCGGGAACTGATGCGGACGATCTTTCGCTGGCAGGGAGTGGACAACATCGTCGCGGAGGAATTGTCGGTCTTGCCCGGCATGGAAGAAGCCTCGGCCTTTCTCTGGATCGAGAAGTTTTACAGTGAGGGAGAATACGACCTGCTGGTCATCGACAGTGCACCAACGGGAGAGACCTTGACCTTGCTGAGTTTGCCCCAGGTAACCCAATCTTGGTTGACAAAGGCCTTTCCCGGGCAGAAATTTGCCATTCGGACGCTGGGGAGCGTGCTCCGCAAGACCATGGACATTCCCCTCGATAAAGGCTATGAGGAG
>JBCCCJ010001220.1:0-2530 GCA_039033615.1 Bacteroidota bacterium | reverse complement strand
CTTTCAGGATGGGATCTTTGCCATTCCACAGGGCAAGGGCAAAACACATCAGCTGGTGGTTGTCAGAGATGCCTCCCAAACCGTCCTCTCCCCAACGATAGGCCCGCGAACGGGCATGATCATGTGGGAAATAATTCCAGGCGTCGCCATTTTCGCTGTAGTCCTCGCGGACAGTGCCCCATTGCCGCTCACTGAGGTAGGGTCCCCAACGCAGCCAATGCTTTTTTCGAGCGTAATGCTCTTCCAGGCGGAGGTGTTCGGTGGTTTGTGTTTCCATAAATCAAAGGTAGGAAGCAAACCAGACATTTCTAGGCATTCAGGATGCAATGTGCCCCTCTTTGCCAGAAAAAGGAATGCCCATCCAAGAACCGAAAAGTAATCTTTTGTCGATTAGTTGACAGTTCATTCCGTGGGCGGAGGTATCTTCCTTCTCTAGCTACGATTCACTTCCTTTTCCCTACCAAAACCATCACGACTATGAAACATGCTAGCGTACTCCTAGCATTGATTTGGGCTTGTTTGTTCCTTCCTGCCCAAGACTACGAATTGAACCAAACCTACCTCAATGGTCCATCTGCCCAAAACAGGGGAAAGAGTTTCGTCATCAATGAGCAGCAATCCAAAAAGGCTAGCTTTCACAAAAAAGTCATCTGGGGAACCTATCGAGCTCAATTAGCGGCCAATACTGGGTACCTGCTGTACTCCCTGGATCCATCAGGGCAACTCATGACCAGTGTCAAGATTCCCACCTTTCTGCCGTTCAATGGCTTGCCTGGGCCTGACGCAAAGCGAATCAAGCAAACCACTGATGGGGGCTACATCATGATCGGAACCCTGTTTAGCAATTCCGTACTTGCGATCTCTACCTTCATCCTCAAGGTAGACAGTGACCTCAACTACCAGTGGAGTCGCGAGATGGTCTCCACAGCGGGAGGAAGTTTCTTGGGGCTGGATATCATTCAAAATCAGGGGGGAGAATATCTAGTCGTAGGTCGCGAAACACAAGGGCAATCAGGCTCGGATCTGTTGTTGGCCAAGCTCACTCCTTGGGGAACGATCGCCTGGCAAAAATCCATCAATATCGGCTACATCGACTATGGCAATAGCTTGGTAGAGAGTGCCTCAGGAGAGGTATTCATCACGGGAGGCGTCCAAAGCCAGACCGCGCAGAGCAAACAGATCTTGCTCATGAAGACCAACGCTTCCGGCACGGTTCAGTGGATAAAAACCCTGGATTTGCCGTTTGATTATGAAGGAGAGGGAACCTTCCTCACCACGTCGAAGAATGGGATAGAGCGGGTGTACTTCTGTGGAATTGCCAAACGGATCGACGGGCTGGGAGAGGGACCCATCCAAAACCGAGCAGCCATTGTAGGGAGTATGGACACAAACGGCCAATATGAATGGGTCCATCAGTATGGAGGGGAAGAAGATGACCTTGCCATGCACATCCGAGTTCGGCAGGTTGGACTGAATACAGAACTAGCGGTAACGGGCGCGACAAATAGCTTTGGGATTGGCGGATACGATCAAATGTTTTTTCGGACCAATTCTGAAGGCGAGGTGCTAGAGGCACTGACCTACGGAGGGAAGCGGGAGGATTTTGCCTATGAATCCCAACAAGACGCTGGCCATCAGAGCCTCATTGGACAACGAGGGATCAAGGTCACTGGCGCAGACGATCAAAGCAACATCAGCGTCGTCGGATTCACCGGAAACGGCTACAAATGCGGCAATCCTTTCCCCCTCCCAAGAGAAACCCTGGAGCCGGGCGATAGCCAACGATGGTATATCATCTCCACTTCCATCACTGTCTCCACCCCCGCTTCGGTGATTCCATCAGCTCAACTTGTATCCACGGAAACAGTATGTGGCAAATTCCTTGCTACGAGATTCTCAGATTTCTCCTCGGAGCTGAAACCAGTCCCCTCGCTTACCGTCTTCCCAAATCCTACTACCGGAAATGCGGTCCAGATACGCTATGAAGTACCAGAGGATCATATCGGCCCCATTGGCATCAAGGTATGGAATTCATTGGGACAGGCAATCGCATCTCCTCAGCTGGAATTCCCTCATTCCGCAGGCGTCCATGAAGTCAAGCTACCACTAGGGGAGGGAGCCGCCGGATTGTATCGCATTTCCTTAACGATTGGCAAAGAAACCCATTCTCAGGAAGTCGTCAAACGATAGCAGAATCTGCCTTCCTTCTATCCGCTGTCTCTCGTCCGAGGTACGTCTCAACGTCTCTGATATGCCTACTTCGACGCCAACTCCCAGCGTTTGTGTGCCAAGACCCAGCGGATTTCCGGATAGCTGAACTCATCGCCCAAGGCGGATTTGATCTTGCCGACCATGTGCAGTTCCTCCCCTGATTCTGCCAAAATCTGGTTGACTTGTTCGATCTGTAGGAGTTCCGTGATCGCTAAATCCCCACTTTCGATAAAGGTTGTGAGGTGTTGCTCCACCGTGCCCTCCGTTAGGTCTCTCTCAGCAGCGATTTCGGGAATGCTTTTTCCGTCGCGAAACAGCT
>JBCCCJ010001219.1:0-2532 GCA_039033615.1 Bacteroidota bacterium | reverse complement strand
TGGGAAGAAAGAACAAGTGAAAAGGTCCAAGTTATTTTTTGAGTATCACTAAGGCCAATTTTTAAGCTTGATAGCTCTCAGCTATCCAGCCAGCCCCATACAAAGCGATCTGCCATCTCCTACTCCGTCAGCACGCCCAACTCATTGATGAGTGCCGTGTGAGCATTTGCTTGAATGCTCACGGCTTCCAGGCGGATGAATCGAGCTTCCACAGGTCCTTCAAACCGAATGACTTGCTCGATGGGATTGTTGAGGATATTGGCGAATTCACCTTCTGAAACGACCGTCCAGCGTTTGCCGTGTGGGCTGATTGAAAAGCGGTAGTCGGTGATGACCCGACTCGCATAGCGTCGCTGATCCGGCAGATAGGTGAAGCCGTGCAGCAATTCGTCCTCCCCCAGATCAATAGTCACTTGCGCACTCCCTCGGTGGACCTCCACTTCGGCAAAAGTAGTGGGATCATCGTCGATGACCTGCTCGATATTGGCAGGCAAAGGACGACGATTGTACGGATTGAAGGTCCGCCAATTTGCCTTGCTGAGGTTCCATTTGCGAGTGGCGACTTCGCTTTGACGTTGGGTCAGGGGATCAAGCGCGATGGCCTGAACGGTAGTTGGCTTGGCTACCTCAAATGGCTGCTCGTAGCGAGGGGATTGGGGCGTAGGCGGTGTTCCGTCTGTGGTGTAGTAGAGGTCCACCGCTGAATCTGGCACCAGCAATCGCACCATTCCGGCCTTGTTCCGCAGCATTTCAGGTGCATCGACGATGCTTGGGGCATAAAAGATCTGGAGTTGGCTGAGGGTCGGGCTGGCTTTGGCATCCAGGATGTTCAGGCGGAGCTTACTCGCCTCCACTGTAGGAAACCGCAAGATGCGCTGAAACCCAATGGTGGTTTGGGTGTCGATGGGCTGCCACCGCCCCTTGATTTCGGCTTCTACTGAGAAGGCCTTGATGCGCTGCCCCAGGGCAATGTACTCCCGCAATAGCAGGCGATTGATGTTGGTAGGCTCCCCCAAATCCACTGTCAAACTGGCCTGAATCAGCTCGTCATCCGTCGCCCAATAGCTTTCGGGATCGTCATCATTGACCAAGGCCGCTCCGTACTCCGCATGACTCCCCCTGACATTGGTAGCAGCTACGGACTTGCCAGCCGCCAAATCCGTCGCAAAATCCAGCTTCAATTGGGTGGTCAATTTGTTCAGTTGCCGAAGGTCGGTTTCATGAATCAGACCCCGGCGATCCACCGGAAAATTGAGCAGCAGATTGCTGTTTTGGCCCAAAGAGCGATAGTAGATTTCCAGCAGTTGTTGGAGGGACTTGACCTTGTCGTCCTCATTGGGGTGGTAGTACCAACCGGGTCGGATGGAGACATCCGCTTCACCTGGCACCCAATGGGTACCGTTTTCTTGTCCATCCGAATATTCCGCGGCATATTCCATCATGCCACCATAGACTTCCTCCCGCAGCAAAGGCGACCAAGTCGTGGGATAAGCATAGCCATGCTCATTCCCAATCCAGCGCACATCTGGCCCTGCATCGCTGAAGATGACCGCATCCGGTTGCAAGTTCCGCACCAGTTCGATGGTGGTCGGCCAATCGTAATAGCTTTGCTTATCGACCTTTCGGATTTCGCGCGCACCTCCATAATAGCCATCTCCACCATTTGCCCCATCAAACCAGACCTCGAAAATGGGGCCGTAATTGGTCAATAGCTCGGTGAGTTGATTGCGAAAATAAGTCAGGTATTCCGGCTGGCCATACGCGGGGTGGTTCCGGTCCCAAGGCGAGAGATACACCCCCATTTCCAGGCCATATTCCTGACAGGCATCGGCCAATTCTCGGATCACATCGCCTTTCCCATCCTTCCAGGTGGAGTTCTTAACAGAGTACTCGGTATAGGCAGAGGGCCACAAACAAAAGCCATCGTGATGCTTCGCGGTGATGATCAGTCCGCTCATGCCCGCTTCTTTGGCGACCCGTGCCCATTGGCGCGCATCCAATTCCGTCGGCTGGAATTGATCCGGCTCTGCGTCTCCGTAGCTCCATTCCTGATTCAGGAAGGTATTCATGTTGAAGTGCAGAAAGCCATAGTATTCCATCTGCTGCCAGGCCAATTGACGGGGATGGGGAACAGGCTCGACTGCTGCGGGAGGCGGCGGAGGTGGAGAACAGGCTACCAGGCAGGAGAGAACCAACAGCAGGATGTGATACAGGAACTTCATATATGGAAAAGCTAAACGAATCAGAATCAAGTAACAGAAAATATCGAAGCTATGCTCTTCCATGGCATCTCCAAGAAGCAGCTTTTCGCTTTTTCTCGTTCTCTGTTTTCTTTTCCTCTTAGGTCAAGGTGACTGGAGACAGGTATTTTCTCCTTCTGGTTCATCCCTTTTCATCTTGTTTCAGATCATTTCTTGGCACAAATTACCGCTGCTTGATGCTCTACCTATCAAATAGTCCTGCTCCCAATATTTCCCTTCACATGATCTCGTTATGTACCTACTCAATAAAAACTTCTTTCTTCAGCTAGGC
>JBCCCJ010001218.1:0-2533 GCA_039033615.1 Bacteroidota bacterium | reverse complement strand
TTGTAATCACGACGTGATCCGCTATGCAGACGTGCTCCTGATGCAGGCGGAAGCCAAGGTCAAGCAGGGGAAGGTAGCCGATGGCATTGCGCTGATCAATCGAATTCGTCGCCGCGCTGATCCAACGGGTAATATTCTCGCCGATATTCCGGTGGGTAGCCAGGAAGAGGCGATCCAAGCCTTGATCTCCGAGCGTCAGGTAGAACTGTGTGGAGAACAAGTACGACGTATGGACCTCGTTCGCTGGGGGATTGCGGTCGAGCATCTACCCGGATTCCAGCCAGGGAAAAACGAATACTTCCCCATTCCTCAAAGTGAAGTAGATAATAATGAAGCATTGAATGAAAATAACCCTGGCTATTAAAGTCAAGACCCGAACTGATCCTAGTTCAAGTAGGGTTCCCTTCCGGTCTCCCTTGCTTGGCGGGGGAGATTCTGTTATGGGGTTTTCTTTCGCCGGAGAAAGAAGACAAAGCCATTTTTACGGCCAATTTCTTCGATGTCCTTGACGTGCGGCGTCAAGGCGGGCAATTTATGGACCTTGGTACTGATGTAGAGATCCTTGTCAATTTCCCCATATAGCAACCAGTTGATGTCATGAGTCGGTTGCGCTTGGGTTGGGGGCTGGGAACGAGCGTAAAACTCCGGGGCGTAACTTTTGTAGCTAAACGCCAATACGTATACGTCTTTTCCTTGCAGACTTTCAAAATACGCTATGGCTGCTCGCTGAGAAATGTGTTCCGCCCTTCCGACAAAAAAGATCAGGGTCAGCATCACAAAACCAGCCATCCCCATGAATAACGTGCGACTGGTCCGCCAAACGGCCTGGCTGAGATATCCCCGCAGGCTGATCACCAGCAAAGCCAGAAGCCCAATTGCTGGCAGCATTTCCCATCCTGTCCAGTTCACTTGTGCATCTAAATTTCCCTGTACAAACGCATCTCCCTGAATGAGGCGCTTGAGCAATTCCGGTTGGTTTCCCAACCAAGGAGCCACGCCTATCACCAGAACAAACAATCCCCCTATCCCGATCAATAGGCCTGACTGCCATTTTTTCCAGTTCAACTCTCCTTTTTCCAAACGATACAGATTCACCGCCGCCGCCAGATAAGTCAGGGGGAAATAGCAAAGCGAGGAGTAATGCACAATTTTGGATTGGACCAAGCTGAACAAGATCAACACCACCCAGAAAAGCATCCGCATCCAACGCAGCGCATCTCCCTGAAAGCCCGACTCTTTGTGTCGAAACAAGGTTCGCAAGGCGAAGATAGAAGCGGGAAAACAGCCCACCAGCAACACCACCACGTGATAGCCGGGAAAGCCTCCATGTCCAGCATCTTCGGTACTGAGCAACCGGATTTGGTAGGTTAAGAAGTCGGAGAGGAACTCCGGATTGCCATTGAGACTGATGGCGAGTACCCAAAGGCCAAAAGGCAACAAGGAGATACCAAAAAACAGCACCCATTGTGAGAAGGGCAGATACCAACGAAAACGCTGACTGATCCAATACACCACGGCCACGATGCCCACAATCACGCCCGCTACCTGCCCCTTGGTGAGGATGGCCAATCCAAGCAAGAGGCCTCCGACGAGGGTATAGTGCCACACCGGGCGATTCAGAGCAGGATGGAGGCCCTGTTTCTTCCAATCCCCCAGCATCCAATACCAAAGGCCTCCCATGATCCAGAGATTGAACCAGGGGTCGATGATGCCAGACTTGAAATACAAATGGGGGAGAATGGACCCCAAATAGGCCAGGGCCCAATACCACCCAAAGCGATCATCATATAAAAAGCGGCCCATTCGAAACAGCAACACCAGGGTCAACACGCCACAGATCGCATTGGGAAAGCGAGCGCCATATTCTCCCACACCAAACAGATGCATGGCAGAGGCTTGCATCCAAAGAAAGAG
The DNA here is from genome assembly GCA_039033615.1 of Bacteroidota bacterium. GTDB lineage: Bacteria > Bacteroidota > Bacteroidia > J057 > J057 > JBCCCJ01. The sequence goes on along the minus strand of JBCCCJ010001218.1, from coordinate 619 downwards.
GGGAGGCTTCTCCCAGAAGGGTTGAAACCGTACCCGAACCTGTAAATAATCTTCTAACAGGATCATCTCCCGCGCCATCTCGGCAAAATTGATCTCATCCCAATCAAAGAGATGTACCCCTCCCAAAAAAGGCAGGAAAAAGAAAGCACCAAGCCCAACCAACCACCAGGCAGGAGAAAGGGTTCGCATTCGTTGGAGGAAGGATCGCCACATCAGGGCCACAAGTTACGGCTAGGGGAGATCATTGCCAACGTTCTGGAAGGTCAATGGCCTGCTGGCAATACGGGAAAATCCTCCCCAATCCAATGAAATGTAAGTTCCAGATTTTCTCCTTCAACCCTCCCGGATTTTTTTTCGTAATTTTGAGTATGAACCAAAGCGGAATTCGTTTCACAATTTTGGGCATTCCTATCGAGATCAAGCCAGCTTTTTTGATTCTTGGGGTGCTGCTATATTCGATGGTCCGGGCATTCGACAAGACCCTTGAATTGATGGTCTGGGCATTTTTGGCCCTACTGGTCCACGAATTGGGACATGCCCTGGCATTTCGCCGATACGGCCTGTTCCCGAGAATCGAGATGCATGCCCTGGGAGGAGCAGCCATTGTTTCAGGAGGGGA
>JBCCCJ010001217.1:0-2536 GCA_039033615.1 Bacteroidota bacterium | reverse complement strand
TTCTTCCCATCTCTTCGTCAAAAAAAGCCTCTCTTGGCCCGCCAAGCTCGGTTTTTCTTCCTTGATCTGAAAAGAAATATCTACGCGAAAAGAGGAAGTTATTTTTCAAGTCTCACTTACCGAAGAATCGCTGGGCATTTTTTCTTTCACGCCCTACTCCTCCTATCCTTTCCACACAAACCTCCTCCCATGACAACCCTCATTCGGTCTTTCTGTGCGCTGGCCATCCTGCTATTGGCCTTGCATGGCATGGCCCAGGAATCCATTTCCCTTCCCGGAGATGATGTACCTGATTCCGCTGGCAGCAGTGGCTATCCGCTGGGTCTCGTTTTTGAACAAGCAGGTGTTTCTCCAGATAGAAGCGTTTCTCAAAACGTTCAGCAAGCCTTTGCAATTCTACCCACAACTTCGGTAGAGATTGCGAACATCAGCCTAGCTCTATCCATTTCTCCCAATCCTACCGCCCAATCTCTCCAGTTGAAGATGGACGCCACAAAGGAGAGAAACTATTATTATCGACTGATGAATTTTCAGGGCCAAACCCTGGAACAAGGCGATTTGGAGCCCGGCACCGTCTCGCTTGATTTGAGTCTGTACAGCGCTGGGATGTATCTGCTACAGGTACGTCAATCCCACCTGCCCATACACACTTTCACCATCATCAAACAGTAATTCTGCTGTTTTTCCGAGCACCTTTGCACAAATTTCCCTACTCCACCCGCAAATAATCTACCTCCAACCAAAAATCGCGGGCTTGCTTTTCATCGGTGATGATGCCAAAGCGGAGCACTTGCTGGCGTTGTTCGGGGGTCATGCGCTCACCGATTTTGCGGCCGATGCGGTGGGGTTGAAAGTCATTCAGCGGGAAAACAAATTCCTGCCACTCTTCGGAGTCTGGCTGAAACGACTGCTTAAAATTGGGTTCGTACCAGCGAGGACTGACCGCCAGAGTTAGGGCAAACTTGGCATTGCCTCGCACCCGCAATCGTACCGTTTCACTCTCGGACAAATCCCATTTTCCCCAGGGACTGCGAATCGAACTGAAGCCCCCATTGTTTTCCAAGGAAATGCGCCCTTCGTAGCGGATATAAGAATCTTGGGGGATGATCTTCCCCTGAGACAAGCCTCCCATGACCCCATCGTTGAGGATGCGCCAGGAAGTCGGGGGAGAATCGGTCCCAAAGTCAAAAGAGGGAGCAGCTATTGATGAGAAAGCCATAGGCCATAAAAGAATGAAAAGGAAATGCATACGGATCAGATTGGTATGAACTAACCCCATTCTCTCCGAAATTGTTGGGGTACAAACGAGAATGCAGCTAAGCTGTTGGCCTAGGATCGTGATTGAATCGAAGGCGCGAAAGCCCTTTGGTAGCGACTGCTGGTGATCCAAGGAAACGGTGCCTTTCCCTTCCCTGATTCCCTCCCCTATTCTATCTCCATGTCTCTGCGTTTCAGCTTCCTGTCTGTGCGTCCCATCAGGCACAGAGAGATATGTTTTTGAGAAGGAGGGATACGGCCATTCCTACACATCTCCCCTAGATTGGAATCAGGCTTTCCACTCCTCTAGCTAGAGCGGGCAGTCTCTTTTTCACCTTAGTAGCGCTCAAAAAATAACTTGGACCATTTCACTTGTTCTTTCTTCTCAGTTCTTCGTCTAGGCTCATCTTTGGGTCCCTTCTTCCCAAAGTTTCGCGATTTGGCTTAGTTTATTCCGAGTATCGGAACCAAACTCAGTTTTTCTTCCTCAACCTGAGAAAAAATAACGGCGCGAAAAAGGGAAGTTATTTTCCGAGTGCTACTTAATACCTACTACCGTATGCGAACTTATTCTTTGCAGTTGATCAGGTACCTGCTAGCGGGGATCCTATTGACTGGAGCGGCTTTCGCTCAAAGCGTTACCAACATTTCCAACCAGTACTCTTTCAACCACCTCGCGGATGCGGGCGGCTGGGTAACTGGTATGGACATTCACCCCAGTGGCAGCCCTATCTTTGTCCGGGCAGACGTGGGCGATGCCTACCGTTGGAATCCCAACACCAATCGGTGGATCAGCCTTGTCAACACCAATACCATGGATCCTGCTGACTACGGAGCGGCAGATGTCAGAAGGTACGGCTACGTGGGAGTCTCCAGCATTGTGTCCGCGCCATCCAATGCGGATCGAGCGTATTTGGCAGTCAATGGGAGATTTTTCTACAGCAACAATCAAGGCAACAACTGGAGCAAAGCCAATTCTGTCTCGATTGGAACGGTGTACATGGAACCCAATGCCCGGGACGGGCGTGAAATGGGCGAACGTCTGGCCGTTGATCCCCAAAATGCCAATGTGGTGTACTATGGGTCCAATCAGGATGGACTCCTCCGCTCCACCAACGGGGGACAAAGTTGGACCATCCCGACTAATTCGGTACCGACAGGCAAAGCCTCTCTCAAAGGGAGCAATCCGGGCAATACTGGTAATATCTCCTATCCGGGCGTGATTCCGCTAGTAGATGGCACTTCCTCCTTGGTCAATGGCCGATCCTCTCGGGTGTTT
>JBCCCJ010001216.1:0-2542 GCA_039033615.1 Bacteroidota bacterium | reverse complement strand
TTGGAAGAAGGGCAATTCTGGGTTAGTCGGTACCAGGGCCACGTGGCTGTCATCCAACAGGGTCAAGACTTCTACCAGCACCTCATAGACTTCTTGTTCCGTAGAACTGGCATTCAGTTGGATGACAGCCACGTGGCCCTGGTACCGACTAACCCAGAATTGCCCTTCTTCCAATCGGGAGCATTGGGAAGACAAGCTGCCATGAACGATTTTGATCTGGAAATTGTGAAAGAACAGTATCTGTCCGATATGCAAAGGATTGAAAGTTTCACCGTGGGTCTGCTGCCTGGCAACATTGGCTATCTTCACATCGAGGGCTTTGGCGGGTTGGCGAATGATTTCCAGAGGTCCATGGAAGAGGTCATGGCTATTCTGGGCGAAACCAATGGGCTCATCATTGATGTACGCGGCGGATACGGAGGCGAAGACTTGGCGGGACAATTCATTGCGGGACATTTCACTGAAACCACGCTTCCCTACATGCAAACTCGCATCAAAAATGGTCCAGCGGAAGCAGATTTTACCGACTGGATGGAATGGGAAGTTCGGCCAGAGGGAACGCAAGCTTATACCCAGCCAATCATGGTGCTGACCCACCGCTTCACCATCAGCGCACGAGAAACCTTTTGCATGGCGATGAAAGTCTTGCCACAGGTGCAATTTGTCGGAGATACCACCACCGGTGCATTTTCCAACCAAATCAACCGAGAACTCCCCAACGGCTGGGGCTATTCCGTCAGCATCGGTGACTGGCGGGACCCGGATGGCATCAGTTATGAAAGCATTGGACTTCCCCCCGATATGGTAGTCCTGAATCAACGGGAGGAACTGCTGCTAGGGCAAGACCACGTGTTGGAGAAAGCACTGGAGATGTTGGAATAACAGGTGATAGAATGCTTTCTCTCATACAAGTCCTTAGCTATCCTCAGATGGCTGAGGGCGTTTTCATTTTGGCAGCAGAGAACAGAATGCCTGTTTCTCAGTTCATCTATCGTACCCTCTAACTTTCCCCTCATGAAACCTCGCCAACTGCTGACTGCTAGACTTCATCGCTATTCTCTTCTTTTGTGGGGCATTTGGCTGCTGCGAAAGCGCTCTTCCCGCCGCATGCCCATTGATTGGTAAGCTTGATTCCCGTTCAAGAATGATGGTGGATCTTGCCTGATCCTATCTGTCAGGGCTTACCCAACAGCCCTGCTGACCTGCTTGATCCCTCCTTTGTGAAGCCTTTACCCAAAGGTTTTTGATAATTTGTCCTTTTACTTTGTAACGCAAAGTTCTTTTGGTTCGTATCCCGCTTATCACCTTTATTTCCGTTGATATGAAACCGCGTCAATTGCTCACCGTCCGACTCCATCGCTACGCCATGCTCTTGTGGGGCATTTGGCTCCTGGCAAAACCGCGCGCTCACAGCCGCTTGAGATGGTAATTCCCTCTGTCTTGTCTGTCTTCTCTTTTTACTCATCGTCTTAGTCCTTACCGCGCAACTATGAACTCTTCCTTATCCCTCATGAAGCAACTCGGTTGGTTCCTCATTTTGGTAAGCCTCGCCTGTCTGTTGTTTCCACTGTTGATCCTTGAGCAGGTCGAACCAAATATTGGCATGGCTTTCTTCATCGTCAATTTTGTGATCTGCATCTTTTATGTATGTGCCGTATTGGTGTACAACAACAAGCACCACCGCCCCAAGGGCTTCTTTCGTGGCGATGCGCACCTTTATGCCATTTCCCTGACCCTCTTTTCCATCAGTGCGCACAGCCTGAACTATCTCTCAGAGATTCAGCTTTTTGCCATCTATCGACCGGAAGTATTGGGCTATCTGCTCCTGATGCACCTGGCGATCTTGTTGTTTCCCTATCGCAAAAACCTGCCGGATTGGGGGCAATACGGCCTATATGCGCTGATGGGGGCAAGTGCCGTTTTTTCTACCTACCAACTCCTGTTCCTAGGGCCTTTGGTGTTTTGGGCGTTTCCTTTGGGCCTATTTCTTGGCATCTCGCTGCACGCCACAGTTCCCCTCTGGTATGCCATCGAGAGCATCTGGGCGATTTGGCGCATGGAGCCGCTTCGCTGGGCCAAACTCAGTTATGGATTGGGCGTATTGATTCCGCTCTTGCTGGTGCTCGGCTTTCTGATTCAATGGAAAGACGTCCAGCAATCCATCGAGGCAGAACAGCACGCCTATGCGGAACAAGCCCGAGTTGAGGTGCCGGAATGGGTGTGGTTCAGCCAACGCTTGCCAGAAGGAGCCTTTTTGGAACGCGTCCTGATGAGCCCGGTCCAAGCCCAGCGCTCCTTTTGGGGAGATGGCTTTGGCTTCCCAAGCGCCAACTTTCGGCGAGAAGGCTGGGTGCGTCATGATCCCTTGGCCGTGCTGGCAACCTGGGCCTTTGGGCCACTAGAACTGGACAAACGGGATCTGTTTCCGATCCTTGAATCGCGCTATGACATTCGACATCAGACCCATCGCCGATTGTGGCGCGGCACGGATTTGCATACTGACAGCCTACAGACCCGAGTGAAGGTCTGGCCTTCCTACCGA
>JBCCCJ010001215.1:0-2544 GCA_039033615.1 Bacteroidota bacterium | reverse complement strand
CTTCTCTGTAACCAGGGTCTAAGTAGCTGACAGCTTTCATATGGTAAGCAGAGTGTATCATCTGGTAAATGGTTATTTCTCTACTTGTAATGGGTAGGTTTTTAGAGGATACTGGAGAATTACCTCTTTTTGAGGGGAAAAAGAGTACTATGAACTCCGGGTATATTCGGTGTCTTCCTCAGAGCAACAACAACTGGTGCTCAACTACTGGAAAGACGCAGCCATTCCTGGATTGAATCGCCAGGGCATTTCTCCCATCGGGGTATTCACCCAACCTGATTCTACCGAGATCCTGGACGTATTCGTCTGGATTCCCTATGAATCTCCGGCTCAGTTTGCCGAGGCAGAAATCAACCTTCAGGCCGATGCCCAGCACAATCAGGCTGGGGCTACTTACCTCAACATCGCCCACCCAGCCAAAGCCTTTGAGCGCATCGAAAGCACCTTGATGGTGGCCTTCGATAGCATGCCTTCCCACTCCGTACCGGACCTGACGAAGCAAAAAGCGGATCGCTTCTTTGAACTGCGCAGCTACGAAAGCTACAGTGAAAAGAAGGGTCTCGACAAAATTCGCATGTTCAACAAAGGCGGAGAGGTCGCTATTTTTGAAGAAATTGGCACTGATCCGGTCTTCTTCGCCCAAGCCATCACCGGAGACGAACGCCCCAATTTGTTGTACATGACCACCTTCGCTGATACGACCGATCATCGGAAGAAGTGGCATGCCTTCCGCACCCATCCAACTTGGTTGGCGATCAAAGGATTGCCAGAATACGCCAACACGGTCTCCAAAGGGCATACATACTATTTACATCCAGCGGAGTTTTCTCAGCTATGATGCGATGCTTGGGGCTGTTGGGGATTTGCCTCGGTTTGGGCTTGCTGGCCTGCCAAGCTACCAAACCACTCAGCCCACTAGAAGGAGAATTGACCCAGGCCCTGCGGCAGGACCTATGGGAGCGGTGGTTTCCGACCTGTGTGGACACCTTGCACGGGGGATATTTCACCAATTTGGCAGCCGATTGGCAGGTTTCGCCCGGCCCTCAACCCAAGGTCCTCGTCACCCAAGCCCGCCACCTATGGTCGGCCTCTCAGGCAGCAAATGTATTTCCAGAAGATCCGCGATATGCGGCGGCGGCAGCGCATGGCTATACATTTTTGCGGGAGCAAATGTGGGATCCGGTCTATGGTGGCTTTTATCAACGGGTGGACCCATCCGCGACTTCCGCCTCCATAGATCAACAACTCCTGAAATACAGCTACGGCAATGCCTTTGCGATCTATGGCTTGGCTGCTTACTACGGGCAGAGCAAGTCCCCGGGAGCTTTGTACCTCGCTCAAGAAACGTTTCGCTGGTTGGATCGCCATGCTTACGACGAGGAACATGGGGGATATTTCCCATTTCTGAGTCGAGAAGGGAAAGTCGTGCAAGCTTTGTTGGGAGATTCCGCCGCTACCCACCCTCCCTATTTGGCCTACAAAGACCAGAATCCCACCATCCATTTGCTGGAGGCATTTACCGAATTGTATCAATACTGGCCCGACTCCTTGCTGCGGGTTCGCCTGGAAGAGCAATTGCATTTGGTGCGGGATGTCATCACCCAGTCAGAAGGGTATATGGGGCTATATTTTACCCAAGACTGGCAGCGAATCTCCTACCGAGACTCGGCCCAGGAAATCCGGGAGGCTCATTACCAACTGGATCATGTGTCTTTTGGGCACGATGTGGAAACGGCTTATTTGATCCTGGAGGCTTGCGAAGTCCTAGGAGGCAATTGCGAATCGACCCTTCGAAAGGGAAAAGCCATGCTGGACCATAGCCTCTTCTGGGGCGGGTTTGATTGGGAAAAGGGTGGCTTCTTCGAACAAGGCTATTACCATCCCGGACAAGACATTTATCAAATCATCGACCGTCGAAAAAATTGGTGGGCCCAGGCAGAAGGTCTCCATACCTTGCTGTTGTATCAGCAGCATTTCCCGGAAGAACAACGCTACGCAGACGCATTTGATCTCCAATGGACGTACATCCAGACCTATCTGCTAGATCCGAAGTATGGGGGATGGTACAGTTGGGGAGTAGATGAATCGCCGGAAGCAAAGGCGGAGCCCAAAGGGCACGCCTGGAAGGGGAGTTATCATACTGGACGGGCGTTGATGCGCTGTCGGGACCTATTGCGGGAGGCATCATAAAAATAATCCTTGGGCAAAAGATTTCCCTACATCAATAGAATCTGTATATTGAGAAACATCCATATGAAGAACATACCCCACCACATGAGCATTTGCCTATGAATTAACTACTACTACACTCCTTGAGGCTGGCCGAAAGGTCAGCCGTTTTTTTGTTTCGTAGCATACTACTAGACATTTTTCGAATGAGCTTTGAATTGTTACTGGCCAAGTTGACGTCGCCTGTCCCGCAAGCGGGATTTCGCAAGCTCAACCGGCCCTCCTTTTTTGTCGGCAAAAAAGGAGGCAAAAAACCGCCGAAGTCCCATGCAACGCTCTATGCCGCCCCAGCACCTTCCCGATTCATCGGGATGG
>JBCCCJ010001214.1:0-2551 GCA_039033615.1 Bacteroidota bacterium | reverse complement strand
CTGGGAATATTGATTGTCAGAGGATAGCAGGAGGACCTTTGAGATAAAAAAGGTATGGCCATTCTTCGGACAATCGGGATTGTCCCGCCTCAATTTTTGAATGTTCGCCGTTATTTTCGCAATTTGCTATTCGTTGTAGGCGTTTTCTGTATCAGCTTACCTGGTCCTACTGACTGATTTCTGAATTACATGAAGTATAAAATATCTGAAAAACCCCTTATTCTGAGGGAGTTTGGCAGGAATGTGCAAGGCATGGTTGAGTACGCTTTGACCGTAGAAGACCGTGACAAGCGCAATCAATTGGCCAAAGAAATTGTGCGCATCCTTACCACCTTGAATCCACAACTCAAGGAGGTTCCTGAATACAAACAAAAATTGTGGGATTCCCTCTTCCTCATGAGCAATTTTCAGCTCGATGTGGATTCTCCCTATCCCATTCCTGCTACCCCTGAAGAAATTCGAGCCGCCCGGGGCACCATGCCATATGTCAAGGGGCAACCTCGATATAAGCAATATGGTCGCAATGTTCAGATGATGATTGAACAAGCGAGCGAAATGGAGGATGAGGAACAAAAGATGGCCTACCTCAGTGTGATTGCCAATACGATGCAACAATTCCTGTTCAATCGGGATCAGCGGGATGTCCCCCAAACGGTGATTGCTGAACATATCCGAGACATCTCTGATGGTCGGATCCGAGTCAAGCCAGAAGATCTGATCTGGAGTACGCCTACCCCCCCCCCTCCGCCGCCGCCCAAGAGCAAGAAACGTCGGAACAAACGTTCTTCCTCTTCCAAGCGCCGTCGCAGCAAATAGAAATCCGCAACTGACATGGAATATTTTGAAGTGGAGGGAGGACACCGATTGTCTGGTGAAATCACCCCACAAGGGGCCAAAAACGAGGCCCTTCAGGTGCTTTGTGCCACGCTGATGAGTGCTGAGCCAGTCGTCCTGAACAATCTTCCAGACATCGTGGATGTCAATCGCCTCATCGCCATCCTCCGGGACATTGGGGTAAAAGTTCAGCGACTAGGTCCGGATTCGTATCAATTTCAGGCAGATGCAATAGATTTGGACTACCTGGAAAGCGAAGCCTATTGGAGCAAAGCCAGGCAGTTACGCGGGTCCATCATGTTGGTAGGACCCTTGTTGGCGCGTTTTGGGAAGGCCTTCATTTCCCGACCGGGGGGCGACAAAATTGGCCGACGCAGGTTGGACACGCATTTCTGGGGATTTGAACAATTGGGGGCTCAGTTTACCTATGAAGAAAAGCGAGGCATTTTTGAAGTCCACGCACCCGGGAACCTACAAGGCACCTCCATGCTACTCGACGAGGCTTCGGTAACTGGTACCGCCAATCTCGTCATGGCCGCCGCCTTGGCAGAAGGGATCACAACGATCTACCACGCCGCATGCGAACCCTATTTGCAGCAGTTGTGTCGGATGTTGGTGAGTATGGGGGCAAAGATCCAGGGGATTGGCAGCAATCTACTCACCATCGAAGGCGTACCCAGCCTCGGAGGGACTGAACATCGGCTACTGGCCGACATGATTGAGGTGGGCAGTTTCATCGGAATGGCCGCCATGACTCAAGGCGATCTCGTCATCAGAGGAGCGGGGGTGGCACATCTGGGCATCATTCCAGATACCTTTCGTCGCTTGGGCATCCAGCTTCAAATTGAAGGAGATGACATCCACGTCCTCCCTTCGGAAGTATGCGAAATCGACACCTTCATTGATGGCAGCATCCTGACCATTTCAGATCATCCCTGGCCAGGGTTTACGCCTGATTTGTTGAGCATTGTCCTGGTCGTCGCCACTCAATGTCGAGGCTCGGTCCTCATTCATCAAAAGATGTTTGAGAGTCGTCTCTTTTTCGTGGATAAGTTGATCGACATGGGGGCAAAAATCATTCTGTGTGATCCCCACCGGGCGACCGTCATTGGCCTGGAACGCAAACAACCGTTGCGCGCCATCTCCATGAGTAGCCCAGATATTCGGGCGGGCGTCTCGCTCCTGATGGCAGCCCTTTCGGCAACAGGCACCTCCCGCATTTACAACATCGAACAAATCGACCGGGGGTATCAGCACATCGAGCATCGCCTCAATCAACTAGGAGCCAAGATCAGTCGAAAACGGGAATAGCTATCCAGCCGACAATTGCGATGTTGCGAAACGGCTAGCTTTGATACCACATTTCAGGAGAAAGATCGTAAGTTAGTAGAAACCAAAGCGTTCACATGATGAAGAAATTCTGGAGCCTCGCCCTACTGGCGATTTCTGTCCTTCTGCTGAATGGCGGTTTTCGCCCAGCAGATTCCCCTCCCCCTGCCAAAGAGGAGATCAATTGGATCAGTGTAGAAGAAGCCGCTGCCCTTTCGGCTCAGGATGGGAAAAAGTTGATCATTGACCTCTACACGGACTGGTGTGGTTGGTGCAAAAGAATGGATCGGGACACCTATGCAAAAGCGGAAGTCATTCGCTATATCAACGAACATTACCATGCCGTTAAGTTCAACGCCGAGCAAAAAGAGTCGGTGACAGTAGGTGG
>JBCCCJ010001213.1:0-2553 GCA_039033615.1 Bacteroidota bacterium | reverse complement strand
GAAGTCAAAGAGGCGGGCCGCAGAAGGCGAGATCCCATCACTGACGACCTGTTTGAAGACGATGATCTGGTCGTCACCAAATGTGATCAGTGGCATTCCCTAGAAAGCTGGGAATATCACAACTTCCAATGTGTCAATTTCCCTGACTGTCAGAACCGAGCGGAACCCTGTTTGCATGGAGAAATCACGCAAACCGAGACCTATCAATTCTTCAATCAACAAGGGGTATTCCGCGCTTTGAATTGGTTGTGGTTTGGCAGCTTGGGTGGCTTGATCGCTTGGGGATTGTGGGCGGGATTCACCAACCTTGGCTTTTCCGGTTTCCGCCAACTCAGCACCATTTTGGCGCAAGCAGCAGGTCTGGGGGATTTTGATTACATCGTAGCCAGAGATACCCTCATGGGCTTTTCCTTGGGCTTTGGATTGACTTTTGCCCTGAGTTGGGTAGAGGAGCGGGGCCAAAGTAGTCAAATGTCCTGGCTCAAAATCATGCTACGCTCCTTGTTGGGAGCGGTGGTGGCTTTGCTGGTATTCTTGCTGGGCTTTTTCTTGTACAAATCGCTGGGCTTACACGAGTACCTTGGCGGGCTGATCACCTGGCTCTTGTTCGGAATCGGGCTGGGAGTCGTCCTGTCTATTCGGTCCACCATCGAAATCACCCGGGGCCTTCTCGGAGGCTTGATTGCGGCCATTGTGGCCTTCAATATCTTCTATTTCATCGGCTATCTCTTCGACGCCCTCGAATTCGCCAAGATGCTCTCCTTCATCGTGCTGGGTGGCTTCCTTGGCGTAATCGTGGTAGCGGTGGTTCACAATCTGGAGGATTTTGAACTGGAATATATTTCTCCCGCCAAATACAGCCGGGTCAATCCCATCAGCAAGTGGCTCAGGGCCAATATGGACATCTACATTGGTTCGGATCAGGGTTGCTATGTATTCATCAAATGGCCCGACGAATACGTCGAGCCCCGCCACGCCAAACTCAGCTTCGACGGCCAACAAGTCTTCATTGAGCCCTATCATGAGGTTCTCGTCGGCCCAAGACCCATTCCCCTGAATAAGCCCTACGCCCTTCAGCACAACGACATCATTCAATTAGGTCGCCACAGTATCTCTCGGATGAAGTTCATTGCGAGAGAGGCAGAGAAGGAGTGAGGGGACTCCTTTTTAAGGTGATGAGGTTTTGCTGAAAATGGATCTGTTTCATCGAACTTTGATAGAGTTACCAACTCTCCGACTCACTTCTCACACGTTGCAAACGTGTGATAGCAGCGACTATCTTTCTCAAAAAAAGCTCCTCCGATTTCAAATTGCACCTACTTCTTCGCCTTGGCCAAAGCCTCCTTATACACCCGCAGGCAGCGTTCGCGGGCTTCTTTGTGGTTGACCATGGGACGAGGATAGGTGGGGGTACCGAATTCGGGCACCCACTTGCGGACGTATTGGGCGCGGGGATCGAATTTCTTGAGTTGGGATTCGGGATTGAAGACCCGGAAGTACGGAGCGGCATCAGTCCCGCAGCCAGCGGCCCATTGCCAGCCGCCACTATTGGAAGCGAGGTCGAAATCCAGCAGTTTTTCGGCAAAGTAGGCTTCTCCTTCCTGCCAATTGATCAGGAGGTGCTTGCTCAGAAAGCTAGCCACCAGCATCCGCACCCGATTGTGCATATAGCCGGTTTCATTGAGTTCGCGCATGCCCGCATCTACCAGCGGAAATCCGGTGCGCCCTTCTTTCCATTTTTGGAGCTCTTCCGGGGCCTCTCGCCAGGGTATGCTGGCGTACGCAGGCCGAAAAGGGCCGCTGGCTACGTGAGGGAAATTCCACAAGATCTGGGCGTAAAACTCCCGCCAGATCAATTCATTCAGGTAGGTTTCGTTCAGGTCGATGGCTTTGCGGGCCAGGTCGCGGATGCTGATCGTCCCAAACCGCAGGTGTACGCCTAGCCGACTGGTGCCTCGCTGAGCAGGAAAATCCCGCTTTTGATCATAGTGAGCCAACACATCTTCATCGGGGGTAGAGGGAGGAAAAGCGATCTCCGCAGGCGCGAAGCCCATGTCGGCTAGCGTCGGGATTTCTTGCGGCTCCATCTGATGCCAGCCTCCACTCTCTCCCAGACTGTCCACAGAATTCAATCGCTCTTGCGTCAGACTTCTTTTCCAGTTTTTGCTAAAGGGAGTAAACACCGTATAGGGCTTCCCAGCTCCGGTCAGGATTTCGTCCTTTTCAAAAATGACCTGATCTCGGAAGGTATGGAATGCTCCTCCCCGCTTTTTCATCAACTCTATCATTTGCCCATCTCTGGTCCGGGCATACGGCTCATAATCCCGATTGGTGTAGATGGCATGGAAACCAAATTCCGCCATCAATTGAGGCCACAATTCCAGCGGCTGCCCATAGCGAACCACCAGCGAAGTACCCATTTCACGCAGTTGGCTTTGCATGCCTGCCAATTGCAGATGGATGAATTCAACGCGGGCGTCTTTCTCCGGCAATTCATCCAAAATTTCCCGATCGAACAAAAACACTGGAACGACCTTTTGCCCGGAGGTCAGT
>JBCCCJ010001212.1:0-2557 GCA_039033615.1 Bacteroidota bacterium | reverse complement strand
TCAGACTCATATAAAAAATTGTCGTAAGTAAGTAGCCTGCCGAGGAATCTCTTGTCGACAGCTTGCTGCACCAATCAGCTGATCAAATTCTTCGCTCGACGCTCTGGAAGAGAGATATCTCCAATCAGTCGATTGAGGAATTCGGTACCCTTTCCCGCACCTTCCCGTTTTCCCTCCAAATGGCAAACGACCCGCTTTTCGGTGAAAAGGAGCAATGATTTGCCTGCGGCAAGATTCCGCTAGGAATCACAGGCTTGTAGCATGGAGGCCGATTTTTTTCTTTTGGGGGTTTCGCATCTGGGGATGCGAGAGTGGAAACCGAAAAATGTAGCATCGAAAATGATAAATGTAAAAGTGCCCAACACGCTGTCCTTTCGCCAGCGGCGAGCGTGAGCGGGTGAAGGCTTGTCTGAGCTCATGTTGGGTGGTGCGGAGGAATGCGGCGCATAGCGAGGCCGGAACACGCGACCCTGATCTGGCTGTTGCCGGATCAGGGGCACGCCCTAATCAAACAATCCCGCCTGCTTGGCTTCGATCACGTATTGTTCTTCTCCCTGCTGTTGGACGCGGCGGAGTTGATAGCCGGTTTCTTCGTACACCCACTTGAGGAAGGATTCGTGGCGAGGGGGGAGGCGATCGGACAAAAAGCTGCGGAACCAAAACTGGGTGTCTTCGGCCTGGCGATGTACCTGCCCATCTATGAAGATCTTGGCTTTGACGAAGAGGTTGTCAGCGGCCCAATTGAGGAAAGCAGCCCAATCGGCTTCTTTGGCGGCTTCCATCAGCTGCCCTACTTGCTGTTTCCGAATTTCATCAAAGCGGTCCTGCCATTCGCGAATGCGTTCGGCTTCCTCGCGCTGGCGTTGCTGCCGCTGAGTGGCCTGGACTTTCTCCGCTTGGTGGGTTTGTTCGATATGGCTCTCCCCTAGCCCGCCTGCCTCCAAAATGGCTTTGAGGTATCCTCCAACGCTGCTTTTGATTTTGCCTGCCTGGAATTGGTCCTGGGTGTAGCGGATCGCCATGCGAATCGAAGCCGGGGAAAGTTGTTGGGCGAATTTGCTGGCCAACTTCTGAGACAGGCCCATGTGCTGCATTTCTTCGACAATGGAGTCTGGCTCCAGGGAAGCGATGACGGCTTCGGAGTCTTCTCTTTCCCGGTGAATGAGGAAACGAATTTCTACCACCCGACGGCCTTCTTTGATTTCTTCGAAGGTAAAGCTGATGTCGGTCTTTTCTTCCAACTCTTCCTGAGCCTGGATGATCACCCGCTTTTTGAAATAGTTGTAGCTGCGGTACTTGCCGACTAGGTCCAGCATTTCTTTGAGTTCGTCCACTCCAATGATGCGTTCGCCCAGCCGCTCATACTGCTTGAGCAATTCGTAGATGCGGATGGAATGGGAGCTCTGCAGCTTGAGGACATAGCGAATGTCGTAGGAGGTGAACTTCTCTTTGAGCTGCAACAGATAAGGCTTCAATGCAGGGTCGAACCGGAGCTCGACGTAGCCTTTTCCAGAATAGTACTTGGCGCTGGATAGTAGGGCGATCTGCAACTTGCCGTCTGGCTCTTCAATTTCCAGGACTTTTTCCATGAGTCGCTTGGACTTCTCTCGCGCGCGATCATACACGCTTTTGGATTGGGTTTCGAGCTTGTCGATGAAGTCGGAGATCTTGATCCGATAGGTTTTGAAGTCCACGTCATCCCTGCGTACCTGGGCCACCATCATCAAAAACAGGCGCATTTCCGCCACAGATAAGCTGTAGCGAGCATTGATGAGTTTGTTGTCTTTGACAATGAGAGAATTGGATGGGGTTTTTTTGTCCGTACTCATAGGATGGTGCTACACATGCTAAAGCAACTGATTGAGGGCAGGTTCTTCTCAAAGGGCATTTGGTGATACAATCATAGGGAGATCATGGCATTTAAGCAACTTATTCAAAAGAAATGTTGCCATAAACTGTTGCTCTTAACTCGTTCACCCCCAATGAGTTGCCCAAACATTCCGAACCCCCGATTTGTTGCCGGCAGCCCTCTAAGTGTTGCTTTAACCCTCGATCTGTTGCGGTTGATGCAGTTCCTCGTGGGTACAATCGCTCTTCATTCATGATGAGGGAGGGTTTTACCCCCAGAATGTTGCTTTTTGGCGCAACCCTCCATCCGTTGCCCATAGCCCCCGATCTGTTGCTCTACGATTATTTGACTTGGATTAGCTCTGGTTTCAGGGATAAGGCATGGAAATCATTTTTTTTGAGTCCTCCCCCACCGAATCCCTACTCGTTCATCCTTCCTACCAATTCAAAGGTGGTTTTCCCCGGAATCCCCCAAGGCGTTGCACTTGACCCTCAATTTGTTGCAATAGATTTGGAAGGTAAGAGGAAATGAACATTATAATGATCTGGTATTCAAGTATTTACAAACTTAACATTCTCCCTTTTTCTTCGGCCCTCAGCTTGTTGCCTTATTCCCCCGATCTGTTGCGGTTCCAAAGATCTTGCCTCTCACAAAAACAGAGGAGAAAGACATGGCTGATTTTATTCGTATTATTCTTTCAATAATAAT
>JBCCCJ010001211.1:0-2560 GCA_039033615.1 Bacteroidota bacterium | reverse complement strand
CAACGGATTGTTCGCTTTTGATTCTTTCGGATTTCAAGAGCAAAATATGGATCATCGCCCGCAACATTTCGCTTTTGGCGACATTGTTGGGATAATGAAATTCATAGTATATCCTTCTTGCGATCCTTACGAAGGTATCCTCGCCAATGTCTTCCTGGTGAATGACAGGTGATTCTACATAATAATTGAACAGGCGATTCAACCTAAATTTTTCAGACTGGAAATATTTGTTCTCTACAAATTGGCTATTGATGACCATGCAGACTCCTTTCACCTGTTGAAGCTCCTCGGTAAAGTGATGGACTTGATTTTTTGAAATGAACAACGCACTGCCCCTTTTCAATATGTAAAAATCAAAGTCCACGTAATGGGAATAAGAACCTTCCGCAACGACGATGATGCAGTAAAACTGGATCTTGTGGGGCGTGAATGGGTCGTGGTCCTCAATTTGGACCAACTCCTGGTAGGTTTCTTCGAGAGACTTTACTTCGATGTCTAACTCAATCCTCGATTCAAATGATACGGTAGGTAATGCTTGGTTCATTTTCTTGGTTCTCTGACGATTTCTGCGCGAATCATCTTGTGCATCACGAAACCCTGCTTGGCACAGGTAACATCCTGTCTAGTGCTATGTCATATCGCTTTGAGGTGAGCGCATCGAAACCGCTGGAAAAACGAAGCGTATGACCCCTTTCCTCATATCAACCGCCAAGCTTTTCGCGCCTCACGACCGAGCAACTCATTTGCTTTGTCATTCCCAACGAAGGTTTCCTGCTCAGGATTCCAGGTTAATGGTTGACCTAGTCGCCAAGAAATGAGTCCCAAGTGCATGGGAAGCGTCATCTCACCGGCATACGCCAAATTAGACTCTGGCTGGGTGCGCGCCTTTACGGCATCTACAAAGTTCTGCTGATGTCCAGGCGAACGCGGAATGGACGTAGGCACCTCGGGCAGATCTTCTACGATCTCTCCATTTAGGGTAATTTCTCGGCTTCCATAATCACAGATCAAGGTCCCTTTTTCTCCTTCGAAGTAGGCACCAATCCCTCTCTCCTTGGCCCCAGGCACATTTGGGGGTTCACTCGTCCAGTGAAGGTTGAGGTTCTCAAATTCGTAGTCAATCTCAATCCATTCAGGGGTATCAGAAAGCCCTTTTGCTTCCTCGCCTCGCGCCCGAATGGACTTCAATCCCTTTGGTTGTAGCGACATATAGACGACATCAGCGATATGGCACCAAAAATCCGCAAACATCCCCCCAGAATAGTCCAGGAAGTATCTGAAATTGAAATGGCATCTCTCTGGAAAGTACTCCCTTTCCGGGGCTGGTCCTTGCCACATATCCCAATTCAAGGTACTGGGTACAGATTGCCCTTTGGTCATGGAGATTTCAGGAAAGCGGCCTGTCTTCCATAAGCGGACGGTATGAATCTCCCCAAGCACGCCTGATTGAATCAACTCTGCAACCCTATGGTAATTATCCCCAGCATGGATTTGGGTACCCAATTGAAAAATGCTGCCATACTCCTGCTGAGCGGCCAACATCTTTTGTCCTTCCCGGACATCATAAGCCAATGGCTTTTCCCCATACACATCCTTTCCCGCCTGAAAAGCCAGGGTCCCAATCGTGGCGTGCCAATGATCAGGGGTCGCACAGGTAATGGCATCAATGTCTTGTCGATCCAAAATGTGCCGAAAGTCTTCGTAGATGTCAACTTTCAAGTCTGACTGCATCTCCACCAGATTCTTGACACTGGAAGCCAGATGGGTCTGATCCACATCGCACAGGGCTACAATCTTCACCTCCGGCAAGTTCGCAAACCACTTCATATGGCTATTGCCCATTCCACCAACTCCGATATGGGCTACTCGCAAGGTATCGCTCGGTGCTACGCCCTTCATCGACCATGGAAGGATGGTGAATCCTAGGGCTCCTAAGCTACTTCGTTTCAGGAATGCTCTTCTGCTGGATAGATGTCTTTCCATGATGTCTATTTCGGTGGTTCCAATATGCTCAACGTTTCGCCTCCCCCTACGATCTCTGATTGGTAAGGTAAGGAGAAATGAGTAGATGGCGGAAAAACTGTTTTGTGCAGAGCCTCCCCATATAAATCGGTCTCCACTTTTGGGACAAGCTCAAATCGACGAATGAACCCGAAAAAGGGCGTGAGAAGCACCTAATCTGTACCCCACTGGACAAAAGTTCAAATAGAGTTATTGCGATTTGACTGTCAATTGTTTAGCTAAAAATTCCACAATCCTGCTGCGACTCCGGCTACCTGAGAATAGAAATCAAGGTCTCTGCATCTGAGTCGATCACAGGCACGACCACCTACACAAAAAGCGAGGTATTTCGGGGCGGCTTCTACACTTGCATCTAGCTTGGACTCCAGGAGACATCTGTGGGAATTGGTACTCAAACAACCCCAAAAGGCGCAGACAAGGTCGCCTCATCTGGGTGTATGTCAGATATCAACAGAAAAATCATATCCCAGTAGATGGCAGTCGCGATGCGCCTGCTTTTTTCTGGAGGGCATCTGTTTCTCCCAAGCTGCGAATCGCT
>JBCCCJ010001210.1:0-2561 GCA_039033615.1 Bacteroidota bacterium | reverse complement strand
TCAGGCGGCCATCGCAGGTGAGGGCTTTGCCTTTGGATGGCAACATGTGACCGATCAGTTAATTTCGCAGGGCCCCGTAGCCGGAGAATCCTATGTACAATTGGCACTCCAAGATTCAAATCCCAACCTTCGCATCACCGGATTGAGAGTTGCCCAACAAATGGAGGTGCCCCTCTTGCCCATCCTGCAGGAAATGGCCATGGATTCCTCCGTCCAGGTTCGTAGGGAAGTAGCCCTTGCCTTACGATTTGACAAGCGGGAAGCCGCAGATCAAATCTGGGTACAATTGGCCGATCAAGCACCAGAAGGAGACCGCTGGTACCTGGAGGCTTTGGGAATTGGGGCGGATCTATTTGCGGAACAACGCTTTGCTGCCTGGCAAACAAAGGTCGGAGAGAACTGGCAAAGCCCGCAAGGAAAGGCGTTGGTTTGGCGGATGAAAACCCCATCTGCTTTGCCGTTGCTGGCCCAACTCATTGCCCAATCTCCATCCGCACAAGAGACGGTTCCTTATTTCCGGGCCATGGACTTTTATCCTGCAAAGCAACGTCAGCCTCATTTAGAACAACTCACCACAGGAACCCATCCTCAGCAAAACGAGCTTACGTATTACGCCATTCGGGGCATGAACAAGCAACAAGTCCTGAACTCTCCTTCCATTCGCAAGCAACTCAATGACCTGTTAGCATCTCTCCATGGCGCTGATCCGACGGCTTACCTTGATCTGATTGAGGACCTGGAGTTAACGACAGAAAATGAGGGCATCTTCCAACTGGCCATGGCTCATCCTTCTGAACCATTGGGGAATCGGGCCAGTACCTTGTTGCGCCGCTTTGACGGGGTCGATCTATTTGCGGCTTCTTTGTATGCAGAAGACCCAAATGAAGTCATGGCCGCCATTTCGTCTTTGGAATCGGTGGGCACGGATCAATCCATCGGCATGCTCCAACGAGTCGTAACTGATGATACCAAGCCTATGCACGTCCGTAAAATGGCCATTCAAGCCATGGGAAGCGGTTGGTGGGGGGAGGTTCGATTGGAAGAATGGCTCATAAGCGAGCCAGAAATTTCCCAGGAGCTCTTCGTTGCTGGTGCCACTCGCCTGTTGGGTGCCAACCGAGGTCGCATCCGAGAGACTGCTTTCGAATTGCTGGACATTGACCAAGACGCAGAAGCTCCCGACTTGGAGGCATTGATGGCGCTCAATGCAAAACCATCAAACGGAGAGAAGACCTTTCAAGCCTATTGTAGCAGTTGCCACCTCGTGAATGGAGAAGGGGTCGATTATGGGCCGAATCTCAGTGAGATTGGCAGCAAACTTTCCAAGCCAGCCCTGTTCGGCTCTATCATCAATCCCAGCGCGGGGATCAGCTTTGGCTACGAAGGGTATTTGATTCAGACCAAGGACGATCAGAAGTATCTGGGCTACCTTTCTTCCCAAACCGAAGATCAGATCACCTTGAGAGTAGCGGGAGGTACCGATATTCGGCTGAATCGCTCCGAAATTGCCAACATGGAGATCCAAGATCAATCGCTGATGACTCCGGGCTTACATCAGGTCATGGATGCCCAGCAATTGGCAGATTTGGTGGCGTATCTGGAAAGTCTCAAAAAACCGGATGTTTTTGCGATGGAGTGAAGTGATAGGGCGCGGTGGCAGTGGCAGTGGCAGTGGCAAATTGTCGATAGCAAAAAGGATGACGTACCCTTTCCGCACTGCCCCGTTTTCCCTTCCAAGGGAAAACGACCCACTTTTCAGTGAAAAGAAACGGAAAGTTTGCCTATGGCAAGGTACCTCGGTCTTCCAGGCCGAGGGGATGATTTCCATTCATTCGAATGTTGTGAAGGAACTGTGTATCGAATACAATTCAAGTCAGCCACGAATTTACGAATTGCCTTCTCTCCAATCCTGATTCGTGCAAATTCGCTGCGCAATGAGGTTGGTTTCTTTCTTTGGCGAATGGTACGAATGGGGAACCTATCTGCAGGATTTGTGCTAATTCAGCAGTTTGTGGCTTCCTTCTCTCTTGGATGTTGTTTCCTTCAGCTTCGCATCTCACGTACTCAGCCCGCAGGCTCCTCCGCCAATGATTCATCCACATCCGAGGACTCTGTTCCTGTGGATAAGTTGCTCATCGCAGTCCGGAGGAAGAAGAAATTCACCGCAGCGGTCAGGATATCCGCGATGGGAAACGCATACCATACGCCATCTAGTCCCAATCCCCCCCATTGAGGCAGGAGTAAAACCAGGGGAATCAGGAATATGCCTTGTTTTAAGAGGGAAAGAATCAAGGCAGGAAGCGCCTTGCCGATGGCTTGGAAATAAGCGGAGCCAATCAATTGGATGGTCAGGAAAGGCGTAGCGAGGAAGATTTTCCGCAAGGCTGGACCCGTCATGCCAATCAATTGTTCGTCGTTGGTGAACAACTCGGGGATGATGTGAGCAGCAAGCATGATCCCGGTGAAAATGATCAGCGCCAAGGTATTCCAAAAGCACGAGCCTTGATTGAGCGCTATACCCTGCCCGAGATGGGCAACCTGTGGACCACTGAGTACAAGCT
>JBCCCJ010001209.1:0-2569 GCA_039033615.1 Bacteroidota bacterium | reverse complement strand
TACGCGAAAAGAGGAAGTTATTTTTCAAGTCTCACTTAACTTTTGGTAGACGATTTTTTCGCACCCTTGGCCTTCGCAGTGGCTGCGACGGCTGCTCCAATGATCCCTGCTTGATTGAGCAGTTTGGCGGGCATGACATCCGTTTCCACGTCGATGTGATCCTCGTACTTTTCGAACTTCTTACTTGCCCCTCCCCCAAGAATGATCAAATCCGGGTAGAACAAACGGTGGACATGGTGCAAATATTCGTTGAAGCGTTTGCCCCATTCTTTCCAGGAGAGATCCTGTCGTTTCCTGGCCGAATCGGAGGCATATTTCTCCGCGATGTCGCCTTTGAACTTGAGGTGGCCGAGTTCAGTGTTCGGTACTAAGACGCCATTGTTGATGAGGGCACTGCCGATACCGGTTCCCACGGTGAGCAAGAGTGTTACACCTTTGAGGCCACGCTTGGCACCAAAATTCACTTCTGCCAGTCCGGCTGCATCCGCATCGTTGACTACGGTTACTGGACAATTGGTGCGGTTGTGAAGCAAGGTTTCTACATTCACCCCGATCCACTTTTTGTCAATGTTGGAAGCGGTTCGAGCCACTCCTTGCTGGATCGCAGCTGGAAATCCGCATCCGATTGGCCCTTTCCAATGAAAATGTTCGACCAATTCGCGGGTGGTCTCTGCTACCGCGCGAGGGGTAGCTGGTTGAGGAGTGGGAATTCGATGTCGCTCGGTGGTTAGGGTCCCCGAGATGGTATCTACAATGGCTCCCTTGATGCCGGAACCGCCGATGTCAATGCCTAAAACGTCCATGTTTGGATAGAGGAGTTGATGGGGTGAATGGGAAAAGTACTGGGGAATTTATGGAGTATGAATCATGAGTTTTTGTCGAAAGGGCTGATGATCACTCAATTGGATCTCCAACACGTATACCCCGGTTCCCAGACGGGAAAGGGTTTGTTGATGGCGAGCTTGATCGACGGACCAAGATTGCACCAATCGGCCTTGTAAGTCAAACAGCTTTGCCTGTCCGGAGATGAGACCGGAAGTCTGGATATGCCAATTCAGGGCATCTTCTGCCGGATTTGGCCAAATGAGAATTTTTGGCGCTTCGGTCAGAGAGGGAGCGATGCTGACCATCGTGGAATCTGCTTGTTTTCCCTGATACAAAGCAATGCCGCCCCCAAAATTACCCACCAGCATATCCGGGAACGCATCATCGTTCAGGTCCATCATAGCCGGAGCCAATCGGTTGCCTTCTGCTCCTGGGCTAATGATAGCTTCTCCAGGACCAAACGCTTCTGAAAGCAACGGGGCAATATTTTTCCAATAATATACGTGGCCATCATCGCTGCCAATTAGGAGGCTGATGTTGTCCTCCTTTTGGTACAGGCTAGGGACACTGTAACCAGGTTGGAAGCCATCAATAGAAACATTGACCCCTCCGAAGGTATTGCTGATCAGGGTGAAGGCCGGAACCTCTGCCGTCCCGGTATTCTCGTAATAATTGAGGTTACCGTCGCGTTCCCCCACCACCAGATCCAACAAACCATCCTGATTGAGATCAAACAGGACGGGACTCGCACTCCCACCAACATCAATCCCTTCAAAGTCAGAGATTTCCAGGCTGAACTGAGGCAAGACATTGGTTGGACTCACCGAGGTGTTGCGATAAAAATCGAGGCTGCCATCCGCTTTTCCGAGAATCATATCCAGGTCTCCATCATTGTCCAAATCTCCCAGAGTAGGTCGAATCCCAGGCGATAGGGATTGAAAACCTAAGCCAGCTACATTTTCTTCGATCAAATCGAAAAAGGGACTGTCATTCGTCCCATTATTTTTGAACAGAGCGATCTGAGGCACAAAATCCCCGAAATCATAATTCCCGTAATTGCTGACCAGCAAGTCTGTTTTTCCATCCAGGTCATAATCCACCAACACTGGCATGGCCCCTGAACCGAAATCCAGCATGTCTTCTATCAGTAGATTGTCCTGAAAGAAGGTGAAATTGGGCGTAGAATCGGTAGAGGTATTGCGGTAGAAAAACGTCCCAAACCGATTTTCAGAAAAGAGGCGATCATTGGGCGCAACGACCAAGTCCCGGTTATCGTCAGCGTCAATATCTACAAAGTACGCTGCTGGAAAGATGCTGATATCAACTGGATTGGAGGCGGGCCAGTTGGCATCGAAGCTCACAATGTCTGCATGATTGGGCGTCCCACCGTTTTGAAGAAAAATGAGATTGTTGGAACCAATATCCCCAACTACCATGTCGTGATCTCCATCATTGTCTGCATCGAAGGTGAGAATGCTGGAACCTGCGTGAAGATTTCCTCCAGTAGTTGAGCCAGTCTTGCACTCAAAACTCGAGAAAAAGGAGGATTAGGTGAGCTAAATTGATGTTTTTTGATAAGTTTTGCAAACTTCGGTTAGTTGTCATAACTTTGAGCGCATTTTGTCGTGTTAGATTTAGATTTGTGAGTGTAAAGACCACCTTCAGACCTGTAAAATGTGGTTTTTTAAATGAAGATCTAGGTATTCCTTTAATGAAGGTTGATTTTACACACAAAAGCATCTAT
>JBCCCJ010001208.1:0-2574 GCA_039033615.1 Bacteroidota bacterium | reverse complement strand
TACCATTGGAAAATCGAATCCCCAAAATCGAATCCCGGATTTGAACCTCATTTTTGCCTATGTAGAGGCGGAAATGGGGCATCAGCACGAGATTCGTGGCGCCTTGGAACAGGGGAATCAACATCTGCTCAAGGCGGCGAGTCCAGGACAAATGAGAGGTGGGGCGGTCCGTTTTGTCTTTCCTCCACAGCCGAAAGCCTCTGAACTAGAAGCCTCCTATCGAGTTGCGCTTCAGGAAGCTGCTGGTGGGAGATTTGGCTCTGCCTTACGCAGATTGTATGGGATGAGTCGTGAGTTGGAGGAACTGCTGCAGCAATTGAGTGCGTTGGAAGATCCGGCTTCAGCTAGCTCCGGGATGGAATTGTTAGCAGAAATCGAGCAGCGGTTTGATGAAATCGTGGCCTTGGAGGATCAGTTAGGGCGGGAAGGAGACAAATGGATCCAGGAAAAATTATCGGAAGAAAGCCCGTGGTATGAAGCCCAATCGGCATTGATGCGGGTAAGTTTGCAAGCGAGGCGAGTGGGCAAGGCGCTGCGATCTGGAGAAGTGGAGCAGGTCAGAAAGGCCGTGGCGGACCTCAAGGCAGAGCACCAGAAACATGTTCAGGCGCAGGTGCAACATCTCCACGCATTGGCCGCCCAGCCTGGTAGCCAGCGAGATCCCCAGCATCGTTTTCAGGCCTGTTTGAAACAAAGTGCCGCCCTGATCTCCTTTGTGGAGGAATATGTGGCAGGAGCGGGGAGTCATCCCCCTTTTCAAGCTTACCCACCGGCTTACTATTGCTATCATCAGCGCTGGGGGAAAAAGTTTGATGCATTTGATCAGGGGTTAAGGGGGCAAATCGGCCAATTCCTCGCCCTAGAAAAAGCGGAAGAAATATTGCCCTTGTCTCAGCCGGTGTGGTGGGAATTTTTGCCAGTCCAGTGGGAACCCAAGCAAGAAACAGGGCCCAGGCAGGTGGTATTGGTGGTGGACCGATCTGGATCTATGCGTCAATCCGGTAAGCTGGAGTTGTTGCGAAAGAATTTTCAATCCCTGATCGAGACCTTGTCGGAAACAGATCGGATTGCGATGGTATCCTACTCCGACGCTGCTCAACTGGAAATGAATTTTGCTACTCCGGCCGATTCCCAGCAACTATTAGGAGCTCTAGAAAAAGTTCAGGTAGGTGGGAACAGCCTCCCAGGCAATGGAATTGAATTGGCCTTGGATCTCTTGGATACAGCAGAAAGGGAAGACCAACAACACGCTCCCCAACCCATCATCGTCATGCTGACAGATGGGGGCTTTCAAATCGGACATCCCTTGCTCCGGAAAATTTCAGCGATTTCGGACAAGGACATTCAGTTCCGACTGTTTTACCTCGGGAGAGACGAACTCCACATGCGGAAGCGTCTGCGTGGCCTGGCGGCCTATGCCAATGGCACCTACCAATACCTGAATCCGCAGACGGCAAGTCGTCAACTGGCTCACATCCTCCAATAAAGACCAACGGGGAGCAGGATACCAGTATCCTGCTCCCCGAAAATGGGGTTGGAAGAAGGGGTTTTACTGGAAGAACTCCCGGATTTTCGAGAATAGACCTCGCTGTTCCCGGGAAGGAGTAGGCTGGAAATTCGAAGCTCCTCTCAGTTTCTTCAACAATTTTTCTTCCTCGTGAGAAAGGTTTTGGGGAGTCCAAACATTGATGTGAACCAACAAATTCCCCTGGCCATATCCATTGATGTTGGGCAGTCCTTTGCCTTTCAAGCGCACCACTTTGCCCGCCTGAGTACCAGGAGCAATTTTGATGCGCACTTTCCCAGAGAGGGTAGGCACCTCAACCTGGGTTCCCAAGGCGGCGTCGGGAAAGCTCACAAACAATTCATGAATCAAGTTGTCGCCGTCCCGGTCGAAGAGTTCATGTTCTTGCTCCTCAATCTGGATGATGAGATCCCCAGGATTGCCTCCTCTGATGCCAGCATTGCCTTTGCCCCGCATGCTGAGGGTCATGCCCTCTTGCACGCCAGCAGGAATGTTGACCGTAACGATGTCCTCTTTGGGGATCCGGCCTTTTCCTTCGCAGACAGAACAGCTATGAGAAATGATGCGGCCTTCTCCCTGGCAAGTAGGGCAAGTAGAAACCACGATCTGCTGGAAAAAACCACCCCCTGCTTGTTGGCGAATTTCTCCCGTTCCCTGACAAGTAGGACAAGTGGTGAAAGAAGTACCGTTTTCGGCTCCGGTCCCATCACAGGCTTCACACGTGACTTGTCGCTGTAGTTTGATCTTTTTCTCTACGCCATTGGCGATTTGCTCCATGTTGAGCGACAACTTGATGCGAATGTCTGCCCCTCGTTGACCTCTTCGGCGGCGTCTGCGACCGCCTCCGCCCCCTCCTCCACCGAAAAAGCCATCGCCAAAGATGTCGCTGAATTGGCTGAAGATGTCTTCATAGTTCTGTCCGCCAAAGCCGCCTCCGGCCGCTCCTCTCATGCCTTGATGCCCAAATCGATCATAAGTAGACCGTTTGCTATCATCACTCAAGACTTCATAGGCTTCTGCAGCTTCTTTGAATTTCTCTTCGGCGGTAG
>JBCCCJ010001207.1:0-2574 GCA_039033615.1 Bacteroidota bacterium | reverse complement strand
GGGCAACACCCAACAGGTCCAGAGCTATCAGGCATACGACGAAGAGCCGCTGTTGGGCCGGAGTTTCTATCGCATGAAGCAAACCGACCTGGATGGAAGCTTCTCCCTCTCCAATACCGTTGAAGTCTATTTCGATGGCACCAGCATGACGGTCTTCCCCAACCCTGTCCGGGTAAACGAGACGATCTACATCGACCTCTTCCTGGATGATACCCGCCACGCGGACCTGAAATTGATCAACCAACTCGGTCAAACCATCCGATTTGAAAAATATGCTTTTGATCAAGCCGAAAACCGATTGGAAGTAGCCACTGCGGACCTCAGTCCTGGGACCTACTTCATCCACATTGTGGCCGATCGGAAACAGTTTGTGAAAAAGATTCTGATTAATCCACGTTAACAAGCAGAACGGAAATTAAAGGAAACGCCCTACCGATGAGGTAGGGCGTTTGATGTTTGATAGCGATCCGTAAATGAGAGAAGGGGCCTATTTGAGTTCTTCAAAGGTCTTCACAGCGTCAAAGCTTTCTGCTTCTGCGCCATTGCGAATGATCTGAATGCGTTGAATGGTATCACTTTGCTGGACCTGAAAGACGATGGGTAGTCCATCAGTTACATAGCCAAATACCGAATGCTTGTTGTCCAACCATGGGGTAGCATTATGGGTAATGAAAAACTGGCTCCCGTTGGTATTGATGCCTGCATTTGCCATAGAAAGAGTTCCAGCAATGTTGTGTTTCAAATCTGGGTGGAATTCATCCTTGAAGGCATAGCCTGGTCCTCCCATCCCAGACGCTTGAGGATCGCCTCCCTGAATCATGAAGTTGCTCATAACCCGGTGAAAGGTCAAGCCGTCATAGAAAGGCTGGCCTGCCTCTGCATGGGTATTCTCCATGTCGCCTTCGACCAGGGCCACAAAATTTGCGACGGTCAATGGCGCTCGTTCGTGTTCCAAACGACAAACGATGTCTCCGTATTTGGTTTGAATTTTGGCGTATAAGCCATCTGGAAGAGTTGGATCAGAAGCGCTTTCACTACAACCGACCAGGAAGAACATGCCCACAAACAGCAGGGCCATCAATGATTTCAGCAGTTTCATAGGAACAATGTTGATTTCAATAGAATTTGCTCACAAACTTACAGTACGAGACTCAATAAAGACAAGAGCATAATCAAATATACAATGGGGGGAATTTCTTTGGTTCGCCACAAAAAGAGGCGAATCAGTCCCCAACTGAGGAAGCCTAAAGCCAAACCAGTAGAGATTTGAAAGGTAAACACCATGGTGGCAATGGTGATCACCGCTGGGAAGGCATCTTCGTATTTGTCAAAGTTGATCCGCTGGATTTGACGAATCATCAATACCCCCACCACAATCAAGGCCGGGGCAGTTGCGTAAGCAGGCACCATTCCGATCAGCGGGACAAACAACAGCCCTAGCAAAAATAGCAATCCCGTAACGATCGACGTCATTCCGGTCCGCCCGCCTTCGGCAATTCCAGCCGCAGATTCTACATAGCTGGTGGTAGGCGAAGTCCCCATCACGCCACTGAACATGGTTGCGATGGCATCCACCAACAACATCGGGCGAGCTTTTTCGACGCTTCCATCCTTTTTGATCAGTTTGGCCTCTTGCGCACATGCCATCATCGTTCCCAGGGTATCAAACAGATCAACGAACAGCAAGGCGAAGATGGGACCGATCAAGCTCCATTTCAGCGCCCCTATCAGGTCCAACTGAAAAGCGACGGGTCGGATGTCCCAGGAAAAGTCAAACCAATTGCTCGGCCAGGAGACTTTTCCCAACAGGAGAGCCAAGAGAGTCGCGGCCCCGATTCCGATCAGGAGCGCACCCTTCACCCTGCGAATAATCAGAAGAATAGTCAGGAGCAATCCGGCCAAGCCAATCAATACTTCAGGCGTAAAAGCGCCCAGAGCCACCAACGTCTCTGGGTGAGCCTGGATCAAGCCCAGATTTTTGAATCCGATGAACAAGAGGAACATCCCGATTCCGGCAGCAATCGCAGCGATCAGGGCATCCGGAATCGCCGCCAATAATTTTTCTCGCCCCCCCAATAAACTAAGCAGCAAAAACAACACCCCAGCCCAGAACACCATCCCCAGCGCAACTTGCCAATGAATTCCCTGACCGATGACCAGGGTATAGGTAAAAAAGGCATTGAGGCCCATCCCTGGAGCGAGGGCGAGCGGAACCCGAGGAATCAGGCCCATCAGAATGGTGGAGAAGGCAGCGACCAAACAAGTAACCACCACCAGCGCATCACGATCCATCCCCGTCTCCGACAAGATGTTGGGATTGACAAAGATGATGTAGGCCATGGTTAGGAAGGTGGTCACACCTGCCAGTACTTCGGTTCTGAGATCTGTTTTTTTGGCCTTGAACTGAAAAAATCGTTCGAGCATGTGGGAAAAAGTTGGCCTGTAAATTGAGCCAAAGCCATGAGTTTCGCAAATCTCTTCCCATCAAAAAAAATGTCGGCTGCTGTTGCAGACCGACATTACAGAAGGCTTTATTATGGAGAAAAAATCGGTATTATCTAGCTGAGAGCTGAT
>JBCCCJ010001206.1:0-2575 GCA_039033615.1 Bacteroidota bacterium | reverse complement strand
TCCTTTTCTGGCACCGCTAGTAACTCGCTCCAAATGAGACGGGTGAAGGAAAGACCTGCGGATTGATCCCAGCGATGAAAGCTGTTGACGATGCCCTCCCCTAGTTCGGGCGGCCACCAAGGCTTCACCTGTGGGTCGCAGGTATGGACATAATCCCGCAGATTCCACCAGCCACTTCCCCCCGAATGGATGGGGATGTTGGTGTACCAATCAGCCGCCAAGTAGAGATCATGCGCTTCGGAAGGGCATTCGACCGTCTCCTCAAAGCCGGGATTGGGGAGGAGGTTTTGGGCGTGGATACTGGTCCTCCCTCCGATTCCCAGCAAAAAGCCAAACAAGCAGATCCGCCAGGCTACTACCTGAGGAAATCGGGAGCTTTCGATGCGAAGGCAGGTACGCATGATAGGAAAAGTCAGGAATCTATTGGCAGGGAGTACGCATCACTTCCTTTTCATCAAAATAGGCAATCTTTTGGTGCTGTTCGCTGACTTTTGTTGCTGCTCCCTCGATATTCTCAACCTCGCAACTATGCCCCACATGAAATGGAGGGTGGCTTTTTCCTGGCCTTACCCTGCTCTTTTCTCTACAGAAACGCTCATTACCGCTTCTATCTTCTGCAATCTCATGCTGATTTCCCTACTATTAGCCGACTAGGGAAATAAGCTTGGATCTACACGCGCAGTAATCTGCTACAACTCCACTATGACCTCATTTCTTCGATTGAAGATGTCGTAGGGTGGATTATAGCCCAAAAACATGAATCGGTTTGTATGGGAGATGCCTTCTGCCTCCAAGGCGTCGACCAGGTTCGCTTTGTATTTGGCCAGTTTTTGATCGTTGACCCAGCCCCCAAAGCGGATGGCGGCCACCCGTTTTGCGGACTCTTCCCGGAACTCGATCTGCGATTGATTGGGCTTTGGGAGGGAGGACTTATCGAATTCTTTGGGAACCATGAACATCATCGTCATGGAGTCGTCGATCGTCATGGACACTGGAGTGGTCATCGCGATTTGTTCGTTTCGCTGATTGCCGCCGAAGATATAGCCCGCCAGAACCGAGAAGCCCTTATTGGAAGCCGCTTTGTATTCGTTGGTGGAAAGGGTAACCGCCGTGAATAAACTAGCCTCGTAGCGGCGAATTTCGAAGCTCTCGAAGCTCTCTTCGACTTCGTAGGGATAGGTTTCCAACTGACTGGATCCACTCATGGCAACAAATAGAAAAATGATTCCGACAACGGAGAGGAGGGAGAGAACGAGAACAATTTTTTTCATAATAGGAAGCAATTGGGGGAAGAAAACCAATGCCCCTATTCCTCCCACACCATGACCACCTTGCCTCTGGTTCGCATCGCTTCGATATAGCCGATGGCCTCCGGAATTTGTTGGTAGGAATAGGTCTTCTCCAGGTGAGGGCGGACCTTGCCTTGGTGGATCAGGTCGGCGATCGTTTCCAGATCTTGGGTATTGGCTCTAGCGGTAAACTGCTTCAGGGGAAATTTGTTGAAGAGCAACCGCAAAGAGAGCCGCAGCAGATGTTTGGTCGTGGTAAATCCGATCAGGACGCCTCGTTGCCCCATGCGCAGGAAATCGTCCAGGAAGAGATTGCCATGCGTGTCAAACACGAGCGCATATTTCCCTGGGTGGGCGTGAATGCTTTCCTGATCGTAGGCAATGACGTGATCTGCTCCGAGGCCTTTTACAAAGGTTCGATTGCGTTCGGAGCAGACGCCAGTTACGACCGCACCGTAGGCCTTGGCGATTTGCACCGCAAAATGGCCGACTCCGCCGGAAGCACCATTGATCAAGACTGCTTCTCCTGGCTGAAGTTTCCCGTGAGTGATCAAAGCTTGCAGGGCCGTAACCGCTGCAATGGGCGTGCTGGCCATTTCGGGGAAGCCAACGCCATCGGGCATGCGTCCACAAGCCTCAGCCGCCACCGAAGTATATGCCGCAAACGCTCCTCCAGCCAGATTTTCCCCGAATACCTGATCCCCCACCTGAAAGTGACTCACCTGACTGCCGACCGCTTCCACCACCCCGGCAAAATCTGCCCCCAGCAATTGATTCTTGGGCTTAAACAGGCCAAACATCAGGCGTGAAAGGGCCGGTTTCCCCCGAAGCATGTGCCAGTCCGCTGGATTGGGGGCATTGGCCTTCACCTTGACGAGCAGATGATCGTCTTTCAGGGGGGGCATTTCGACTTCTGTGAGCTGGAGCACGTCAGGCCCGCCGTATGTACTTCTGGTAAAGGCTTTCATAGGAGAAGGAAGAATGATTCGGATTTCAGAAGGTCTACAAAATTCAACGAAATGTAAAGGGGGGGCGGAGAAGCTCCTCCACATCCGCGTACCTCCGGCACGCCTGATCCTCAGATGGAAGGCAGTTGCTACCCACATTCACGTCTCTAGCGAGACGCATGGAGTTGCCAAGAGAATCTTTTGCCGCAGGCTGGTCCTGTAGGGACCAACATATCGGTAGCGAGCGTTCCAAGCAGTCGCTTGGCGTGCCGTAGGTACGCCAATGTGTCTGATGGAGCAAGAAAGCAGATCCCGACATCCGAGAAGCCACTCCCCCAC
>JBCCCJ010001205.1:0-2577 GCA_039033615.1 Bacteroidota bacterium | reverse complement strand
TGCTTCGGATCGACTTCGAGCACAGCTCCATGAATTCAGGCACGTCAAAATGGCTGGTGAGGCTCTCCAGGATTTGAAGGGCATACCCCCTTCTTTTTCCCGCAAATGCATCCCGATCTAGTTTGACTGCATAGATTTCCTTGGCAAAGTCAATCAGGGGCTCCGCGATTTGTCCCTCCCTGCTGTTCGAATCTCTGGTAAAGCGTTGGTTATCCCCCTCATCGTCTTTCGTCCATAATATATGAGGCAGATGCACAAGAAAGCTCAACAATTCCTTTTCTAGGATCTGCTTGAATTTCTTTTTCGTGGTGGCAACCTCCTTTGCGGTTTCCAAGATGGGAAGGAGGGAGGCGTTGGTGAAAGATTCTGCGTGAATTTCTCTCCTCAATTGGTACACCAACTGGAGAATTTCAACCCGATTCTGTCCTTCAGGGTCGGTTTCTCGGTAGAGAACGATGATGTTATCACAGAGTTCTTTCGTGGTCATATTCGATTTTTTGAAGGAAAGGATGGGTTGAACTTCCGAAAGGGAAAGGGAGTTTACCCAGCCTTTGGTGTCCATTCCTTTCAGGCTGTGCAAGCTAGGGATTTTTTGGGGAAGCACTGCCCAGAAGACCACCAATCAGCGATTCTCCATGATCTAGCCAAAGGCTACATGCCTTCGCCCCCCTCGCCGAGCTTGCCGCGACGGACTGAGGGGGGGCGGTTTTCGTAGAAAACGGGGGGTGGTCCCCCCGCAATCTGTGATTGCTGCCCCCCTTGAGCCGAGCACAGGCCAGCGGAAGGGGGGCAGATAGCATGGTAGCTTTGCCATGAGAGCGGTCAATCTCAGATTGACAGAATTTCTTTTCACCGAAAGGCGGGTCGTTTTCCTTGGTCAGGGAAAACGGGGCGGTGCGGGAAAGGGTACAGCGACCCCTTGTCCCCAAGCGTTGAGCGGGGGATCTCATAGTACTACAAAGCGTAGCCAAGAAGCCACAAGAGATGTCTCCTGCGTCGACATGACAATCAATTGATTGGGGAGTCGTTTTCCTTTGGAAGGGAAAATGGGCCGGTGCGAGAAAGGGTTCATCTCCCCTACTTCTCCAACTTCTCCCGCTCCCAGCCCGAAGTTCGAGCTGCGGCTTCATAGGTCGTCTGCAAAAAATCACGCAAGACCTGCTCTGGATACTCGGCTTGCTGCACATCTTCGTATTTCAGCACAAACTCCCCCATCTGCTCGCTGTAGAAGGCCGCCTCCGGTGATACCGACTGTTGGCTGAAATCAGCATGACTTGGATAGGCGTAGGCATAGAAAATGGGAGTCGGAAAGTCTGCGGAACCGGGCCAAAAGCCTGCGCTGCTCACTTCCTGAGAATAGGCCTCCTGCATGACTTCGAGGGGCATATTGGGCATACCGCCTTGATGGAGGGGGGCAGGCTGGCCGGAAAAGCGCGTAACCGCGAGGTCAAAAGCTCCCCAGAACAAATGCACGGGGCTGGCCTTGCCGACAAATTCGCTGCGAAATTCGTTGAAGACCGCATTGGCTTTGAGCATGGCCAACCACAGGGCATGGGCAGCGGCAGAGTCGTAGGAGCGGTTCACGGTATTTTCCGCAAAGAGAATGGCGGGCTCCATTTCGTTGGGCGCACCGTGAATGCTCACGTGGATGTTCAGCTGAGCGAGCTTGGCGAACAATGCCGCATGAAAATCCGCCACGGTCATCGGCTTCAGGTCCATGCTAAGGCTTTCGGTATTGGAGCAGTGAATCAGCAGCTGATGCCGCTTGAAGTCAAAGTCGATCTGGAAAATATGCCCATCAAAGGGAATCCCGTGGGTGGAATAGCCGCTGGCCGTAACGTAAAGAGCCGTATGCCAAGAATGATTTTGCCAGGGCATGGTTCGCAGGCGAATCTTACCAACGATCTGAATCCATTGGTGCAGGGTTTCGAGGGTGGCTTGCATCTCTGGAAAAGAGAGAACGGGCCAGTCATGTCGGTTGCTCATAAGTTGGGGGAAATGGAGGTAAGGTCGGTGCGATTGGATCGCCTTCAAGGTAACCATTTTGGGGAGGAAATGGAGGAGGGGCAGGAGATCCCAGATCGTGGAAAAAATTCAGTAGGTGGCAGTTGTTTTAGGCTTCCCTTTTCAGGGAAAAATGCTGCCTCCATACTCAAAAGCAGCCCGTTAGGGATGCTCATCTCGGTCGGAATCAGCTAACCTACCATCCCCTCACTCAACGGACGGATCGGCAATCTGGCGGCTTGTTCCTGCTGATGTTGCGCGATGACTTGACTGGCGTCAGCAAAGGAGGTCGCCTGATAGCTCGCGGGAATGGTCCCCCTGAGGTTCCCCAATTGCTGATCGTCGATATCGGCGGTTTCCTGGCTACACTGTACGCAAATTGGACTGATGGAATCGGGCATATACACGAAGGTGGCCACGCAGTTCCGAGCTTGTCCGATATAGCGATCCGTCAGGGTCAGGGGAAAAGAGGCGCCTGTAGAAAGGGGGAGGTTACCTCAACACTAAATGCCTGTAAAGCTGAGACAACATCAAGACACACTACTGTGACAAAGGGGAAGACCGGGTAGCAAC
>JBCCCJ010001204.1:0-2579 GCA_039033615.1 Bacteroidota bacterium | reverse complement strand
CCCGCTTGCGGGACAGGCGACACTTTGCTTGGTCAATAATCGCCCAAAGCTGATTGGAGAAATGGTCAGGAGTATGATTTTCCCTATGTTTCACTAAAAGGGTAGAAGAACCAAAATAACTTCCTCTTTTCGCGTAGATATTTCTTTCCAGATCAAGGAAGAAAAACCGAGTGAAAAGGTCCAAGTTATTTTTTGAGTATCACTTATACCAAACAGAACGGCTGAATCATTCAACCATTCTTTTCAAAGATAACATGTTATCGTTTGGCCTCCAATGGGCTTAATTCTGTCGATTGATCAGCAATCTACGCGTCAGACTGCCTTGTTCTGTTTGGATTCTCACCAAGTACATACCGTTGGCAATCGTTGGAGTATTGACTTCCCAGCGGGTATCCCGAAGGTCTTGTTGTAGCACCGTCCGCCCATACAGATCAATCAATTCGATCCGCTGCATTCGGACGGGCGCCTCAATGGTCCAACTTCCTTGGCTGGGATTCGGATACAGACGCACCTGATTCGCCAGGGCAGCATTCAACCCGGTCCGACATTCAGTGGTGATGGTATCTGGCGCGGCAATGCTGGCACTCGGTCCGTCTTCACACAGGCTAGAAATGCGGAAGACATATTGAGCACATTCAGCGAATAAGGCAGAGTCGAGTACCGACTGGTTGAGATCTCCCACCATCACTTCCTGCCAGCTAGAATCCTGGACGGGACGGTATTCCAACAGAAAGGAATCCGCATAAATCGTGGAACTCCAGGTCAGGAAGATGTCCTTGGTGCTACTATCCAACTCCGCTTGAAACTCGCTGGGAAGGACACAAGGCGCGCGAAGCTCGATGCAATAGTCTTCGTACTCTCCTTTGACGTTGTCTTCGCATGGCTGGAGCGGATTGTTCGCGGTGAAACTGAATTCCGTGCCAATCCGGATGCGCAAGCGTCCCGGTGCGATGCTGTCCCCAAAGCTGAGGGTGTTGGTAACCTGATCGGAGGTGGTGGGGGTTCGGGTAAAGAGTTTTTCGGTTGAATCGGTGAACTCTCCATCGCGGTTCAGATCTGCCCAGATGTGGTAGGTCTGCGGGCGATTGCCTGGCGTTCCCCGATAGAAGGAAAACTCATAAGTTGAATCCAGGAAGAACTCTGAGCTGAAAGTAGCCAGATTCACATATCCCAAATTGTTTCCGGTAGGCGCATTCAAATCACTTCCCAGGGTAAATCGCTCGATCCAGTGAAGGGTATCTCCATTACCCATGGGCTCACAATAGGTCAGCATTTCACAAGATTCACAACCCAGCGTGAAGAATGTATCTACCGGACTGAAGGTATCTCCCAGGGTATCACACAAAGCTCGTAATTGGTATTCATAGCCGGTACACTCCTCCAGACCGATCACACTCAGGCTGGTCGAAGGTGCAGTAAGAAGATTCCAGGTACTGTCCCCGAAGGTTCGGTAGCGGAATTCATAGTCATTGGCGCCATATACTGGAGTCCAGGAGAAATCACCAGCATTGTCTGTAACTACGTCCACAGAATTGTTGGCGGGTGGGCGACAGCAACCAAGGGTTTCGATGAAGAGAGCTTCACAATACTGGTTGGTATCGGTATTACAAGCAGAAGCGATCCGAACCTGATAGGTGGTACAAAGGTCCAAGCCAGTGATCACAAAGCTGGTGTCAGAGGTGGTGCCGGCAATGGTCCAATCCGGGGCACCAAAAGGACGATATTCAAGATCTACCGATTGGATGCTGTCTGCTCCAAGCCACTGGACAAGGATGGCGCTGTCCGAATCCGTGCTCACAGATGCCTGTGGCCGTGGACAACTTGTTTCCGGGCAACACGCGTTCGAAAACTTCAAACTCTCTCTTTCTCCACCGGGAGCAAATAGGGCCAACATCCGGAGCTTTTGCCCTGTCGTATACATGTTTTGGCAAGCTCCATCCCCGTAATCCATGTAATTTTGGAACATATTGGGCAAGTCGCCAGGACCATCATCACAATCATCTGGACCAGGAAAGGTGCACGGAAAGGGGGTGCCCGAGGGAGTAGAGGCCGTGGGGGTATCGTCGACAAAATCGTCTTGACCACAAGGCCCATCTCCCCACACATGGCGCAGATTCAGCCAGTGACCGACTTCATGCGTGCCCACTCGACCGTCGTAGCCAGTGAATTGTGCCGCTTCTATATCACCCGTGTAGGCATAATCACATACCACGCCATCTGTTGCTGCGGGATTGGGAAAACCAGATACTGCCGGGAACTGGGCATATCCCAGCAAACTAGGAATGAGATCACATACCCAAAAGTTTAGGTATTGATCCCTTGGCCAACCGTCTTTTCCCCCTTGATTGGTGAACTTCACGGCATCGTCGAAGCTGAAAGTCGTCGTATTGGTAAAGGTTCTGGTCACCCCATCAGTCGGGTTGCCATCCGGGTCAACACTCGCCAGACAAAATTCGATTTCTACATCTGCTGCAATTGGTTGAAAGACTCCTGGGGTATTGCCCGTATCTGGATTCAGCCGACGGAAATCTTCATTCAGAATGCGAAGTTGGGTCTCCAATTGTTTCAGGGAGACATTT
>JBCCCJ010001203.1:0-2589 GCA_039033615.1 Bacteroidota bacterium | reverse complement strand
ATCGGGACAAATTTTAATCATGCGCGTTTAGATCCATATCCAACAGTTCAAGCTCCTTCCAATTCCTCCCCTAAATTCTATGTTGAGCCCATTATGCTCATACTCACTGGTGGCGGGCTAATACTCACCATGTGGGGTTGGGGAGACGGAGGAGTTGGGGGGTTTTTCCTTGGCCTACTGGGTGCAATTGTTTATTTAGGTTGCCTTGTCTTCATGTGCATAGGGATAAAGAGTAATTTGGAGAGTTTTCCCAAAATACAAGCCTATATATTTATGGGGACTTCAGTATTGGTACTTTTTTATGGTGTTCATTTGTATGACCCCAATTGGAGTTCCAATCTTTCTGACTTTGGGAAAGCCATACGCCATATCATTGGAATAGTATTCTGCCTCGCAGGTGGTATTGGAGCAGTTGCTTCTGCGATGCTTTGGTTTAAATCAGAAAGCTGAATGGGAATAGGTTCGCTACAACACTCTCTCTGATTATCTACAAAGGTAGATTATAGGTAAATAAAAAAGTACTTATCGGGAGACTTTCATATAAGCCCTTGATTTTCAGCAGATACACCTGAGAAGTTAACCATAGTTTTTTTCCTGACTTTCCGTCAAGTGCCACAAGTGAAACAAAACACACAAATCCCAGGCGGTACAGCAGTTTGATCATACCGCTTTCAGAGTATTTCATCCTAAAAGTAGGGACCACATACTCGCAAACCTTCTTCGCAATTTGTTAACAGGTATCCCTCAGATAGCCTTCAACTCCGCTTGCTGATCTTCTTCTAACCAACAGTCCAGACCGCCTACACAAAAAGTTAGGTACGTATTTAGACCTACCTCCATACATTCATTAAAATGCCGACACGCCATTGAACGGTCAATTCCCAATACGCTGATAACCTCAATCGGAGAAAAAAACGGTCTAGCATCAAAATAGTGGCAACTTTGATGTACAGTCGGCCCCTAGCACGATGTTCTCGCTGAAGTTGGTGTAGTTGCTGGCGCTCAGAGGAAGTCAGGCAACCTTTCATGACGCAAGTCTCACAAATTTGTCGCAAAAAGAAAGGAAGGGATTATATTTCAAAATAACTGATTCACGTGAATCAGGGGCATAAAAACATCTCGCGCAAAGAACTGTAGAAGATTTCGGAGTTTGAACACTACGCCCAGCGATCCTTGTACCGGGCTTACAATCCCAAAGTAAGCGCTTCATCAACACCCCTCTCTGGCTTCATGTACGGCATAGATGCCCACCTCCTTTTTGGATTTGGCCCTGATCTTGCTAGCTTATAGATGGATTCAGCGATCGACGCCCGTCTTTGCTACAACCGCTTTCCCCTTGGCCAATCCGCCCGTTCATGAAAACGTATTCAGAAACTCAATCCTCTACCAAAGCCGCTGCTACGCATTCCCAACAGGAGGCCTCGACCGATGAGGCCGCTGGTTCCACCTTGATTCCGCCAGCCTTGCAGTTTTCTCAGGCTACTACGCCCCCCATTCAGCGCGTGGATGATGAGGAAGAGGACTTCGAACCTTCTGGAAGATCTTCCCACCAATGGCGCACGGCCCTCCTCGGCGCTCGTAATCAGATGGTTGGCAGGATGATGGATGCCAAACAGGAGTTTTTCCAACGGCATACGGAGGCCATGAATCAGTTTGAGCGGACGATGGACTTTGCCAGCGAAAAAAGCGCGGCGGGCCTTATTTTGAAAGCCGAAATGAACCAACTGCTGGGGCAATTGCCGGCTCCCCTGAACACGGTCGTGACTCAGGTGACCATTGTTGCGGATGCCTATCAGCAAGCCGGAGCCGCTAGCGCAGCGGTCAATTTGGATACCTGGATCGAGCAAAAGCGCAACGCCCTCCAAACCATGCGCGAGATGACGATAGACCCGGATACCTGGCCCCAAATCACGGCCATCAATACCCGGATCGAGTCTTTGGTTGCGGACACTTCCACCGAAGCGGAACGGGAGCGGCAGCAGTGGGAGTTGAACATGCTCAACCCTAGTTTTGACGTCGGGCCGACGGCTCAGGAGATTGAGTTTGCCCTCTATGATGAGTGGTGCTACAAAAAAGGTGCGTTTTTCGTTTCCCACACCTACCAAACCGATCGCCACTATCCCGGCTACCAGGAAATCGGGCGTACCGATCAAAGCCATGCGGCCTTCGGTGGAGAGCAGCGCTGGGCCAGGAATGTCCCCTCCCAAATTCTGGATCGCTTGCAGCGCTTGGGCCTCCGCCCGGAGCGCACCCTGAACCTCCCTTCTGAAACGGTGGCCCATGACCGAGTCTCTGAAGGCCGCGGTGGCCTCAATCCCCAATACCGCGAAGGAGATACCACCCGCCACATGCCCTATACCGGAGATCGAGCCGAAAATTGGACCGGACCAGAAAGGTTTCGGGAGTAGGGGCTTACCATACTCCTAGACAAAATGGCGAATCGTGATTATTTGCGTAGCCTTCACCACAAAGGCGGGTTGGCCATCCCGAGAATCGGGAAGGTGTTGGGGCGGCTTGTGGCGTTGCATGGGGCTTCGGCGGTTTTTTGCATACTTTTTTGCTGACAAAAAAGTATGGCCGGTTGAGCTT
>JBCCCJ010001202.1:0-2592 GCA_039033615.1 Bacteroidota bacterium | reverse complement strand
CTGATCGGCGCACTTTTTCCTCACAATAGCTAGCTATTCTTCGTCAAAACTACTTGTCAGAACCTCAAATCCGAATATTTCTTTAGCAAATTTCCTGTCCCAAACATGGTCTTAGGCTTTTGGTAGCTCTTCTTCCTCTGGTCCTCCTTCCACCTGATCGATCATGGCAAAACTCTCCATTTGCTGCTCTAGCTTGGTATAATTGCGGATGATATACACCGCCAACAAAGCCGCAGGAATTTCCACCACATTGGAAACCAGCTCGATGTAATCTCCGGTAATGCTCTGGGCAGCGTCCATTCCGTCTCCACCAATTCGAACCGCAATGTTAGCGATGATGCTGGCAAGCAACCATGCCGCCCACCAATACCCGACTACCAAGGAATCAAATCTGCTTTGGTTGAGCAAAGAACCATTCACTCGTTGGTGCATCCCGTGCCAAAACTCCTGCACCACCCGGTACGGACGCCCCAAGTTCACAAAGGGAATGAAGAAAGCCCATTGTACTTGAGAAATGGTAAAAGCAGAAGTACCCCCAGCTGCCCAATGATTCTGAAAGGCTCGCACCATCCAGCGGACGAAGAAAATTGCCGTGAGAATTAACAAGACAAATCTAGCCAGCGCCAGCAAGCTTCTAACACCTACCTGAAGGTTCACGATGTCCTCGTCTGGGATCTCTCCTGCCTGAATCTGTTCCAGTAAAGAAATTTCCCAAAAAATGGAGGGAAAATCCAGCACTGCAACCCCGGCAGTTATCAGGAGCAGAAGAGAAGCGTTTCGAGCGCGGTCGGCATTGGGTTGTAGCATACAAAAAGAGGATAACAACCACACGGAGCAGACGATTGATGGAAATCAATCAGCAGCTTGTGTACAGAATGACAAAAAAATAAGCGGGAAAAGAAGGCTCAATTATACCCAATTTTCCCAGAATAAGAAACTGGGAAAGCCATATCTTTGCTCACATGAAACTTTCCTGGACAGCTGGAGCTATGGTGTGCGTGCTGATGTGGGCTTGTCAGTCCCCTTTGGCTCCAGAAACCAACCTGAAGAGCGTCCCTGCCCTTCCTGCTGACCGCATTCAATCCATTGCTTTTGCCAATGGCGATACGGTGTACGCAGTCGGTGGTCAGCGTTTTGATCATACCTTGATCCTTCGCAGCCTCGACGGTGGACAAAACTGGGAACCACAGCTTCCAGATCCTGGATTTGAATGGATTTTGTTTGACGTTGAGTTTCTCAATGGAAGAGAAGGGCTGGCAACCGGTTTAGGGGGATTCATTCTCCGAACAAATACCATAGGTAGGCGCTGGCTGATTGGCCTGAGTGCGTTGCGTCTTCCCATCCATGCGGTGGAAATCGTCCATGACTCCCTGCAATTTGCGGTGGGAGGGGTCGGCTACGATGAGGGGGTCATGTTACGTTCGGAGAATATGGGGCGCACCTGGTCGGTGGTGGATAGTTTGGAAATTGAATTGCGGGATGTTCAATTCGTCAGCTCTGAAATAGGCTTTAGCTGCGGATATGGCGCGATTTTCCGCACCAGTGATGGAGGGAGCAGTTGGGAGTTGACCGATGCCAAGGATGAGTTTTTCACCTCCTTATCCTTCCCCACCCCGGAAATCGGCTATGCGTGTGGGCGCACAGGCACGATCATCAAAACCACCGATGGAGGAAACAGTTGGGAGAAGCTCAGAAATGGCAATCAGCCTTTTGGCAAGCGATATCTGTTCAACCACGTGTATTTTCTCGATGCAACTACCGGATATGTGGTGGGAGATCAAGGTGTCATCCTCAAAACCACGGACGCTGGAGACAGTTGGCAAGCCTTTGAGCGAGAGCCCCAGGCAGACTGGTATCGAATTCACCTTTTTGAGGAAGGTCGTGGCTTGATCCTTGGTTCGGAATCTACCATGCTGGAATTTCATGAGTAAGGCGATTTTGGTAACGGGCTCTTCCGGGCAATTGGGACGGGAAGTGGTGAAGCAACTCAGAGAAGCTGGGCGCAACGTCATTGGCATTGACTTGCTTCCAGGTTCCCAAACGGATCACTCCATCGACATCAGGGATCAGGGATTGGTCGCAGAGATTTGCCAGGAGGCTGATTCCATCATTCATACCGCTGCCCTTCATGGCCGGCAAGTTGCGGCGGGGCTTGCTCGGCGGCCATTCATCGAAGTCAATATTACAGGCACCTTTAATTTGCTAGAAGGTGCGCTGGCGGCTGGACATCGGAGATTTTTGCTCACCACCTCTACCTCTGTCTATGGACAAGCGATGGTTCACCCCGATCAGGCAGTATGGGTCGATGAAGACCTGACACCACAGGCTCGGGACGTGTACGACATCACCAAACTCGCTGCCGAAGGATTGTGCAAGGATTTTTGGGAGAAGGACGGCCTTTCTACCGTGGTACTTCGCCCCAGTCGTTTTTTGCCAGAACCACCGAACGTGGTCGCCAATCACCGCTTGTATCGGGGATTGGATGTTTCCGACGCAGCAAGGGGACATATTCTTGCGCTGGATAAAGAGGCGCTTCCTTGGGGCATTTTCAATTTGTCTGCTTCCAGCCCTTTCCAACAAAATGAGTTGGTT
>JBCCCJ010001201.1:0-2593 GCA_039033615.1 Bacteroidota bacterium | reverse complement strand
TGCCTTTTTCGTAGCTACCCGGATAGCCCCCACTGACCAACATCACCGTTACGCAAGTACGCGGGTCCACCGCGATGGATTGGTCTGCCAGCCGACCTTGGACGGCAGCTTCGCACAGATCCACCAGATCATTTTGGAGGCGGGGCATGACCACTTCGGTTTCGGGATCGCCCATGCGCACGTTGTATTCGAGCACGTATGGAGTGCCATTGACCACCATCAGGCCGATGAAGAGAAAGCCGACGAAGGGCATCTCTTCCGCTGCCATGCCGTCGAGCGTGGGTTGGACGATGGTGGATTTGACTTGTTGTAAAAAAGCCTCATCGGCAAATGGTACCGGGGAAACTGCTCCCATGCCTCCGGTGTTCAGACCGGTATCTCCTTCTCCGATTCGTTTGTAATCTTTGGCAGAAGGCAGGAGCACATAGTCTTTGCCATCACAGAGGGCGAAGATGGAAATCTCGATGCCCTGGAGAAATGCTTCGATCACCACGGTACTGCCTGCCTCTCCGAAAGCGGTACCTGCCAACATCGCTGTGGCTTCGCTCAGGGCTTGCTCCCGGCTGTCGCAGATGAGCACCCCTTTTCCCGCCGCCAACCCACTGGCTTTGACCACAACGGGCAAAGGGTGATCGGCCAAATAGGCTGCCAATTCTGCTTCCTGCCCTTGCTCAAAGCTGGCATAAGCCGCGGTAGGAATGTTGTGGCGTTGCATGAAGGCTTTGGAAAAGGCTTTGCTGCCTTCTAGCTGGGCCGCCACCGCAGAAGGACCTAGGAAGGGAATACCCGCTTCCGCAAAGGTCGCCGCCATGCCATCTACCAGGGGTTGTTCTGGCCCAACGACCACGAGGTCGATCTCCTGCTCTTTTGCAAACTGGCGAACTGACGCCTGCTCACTCAATTTCAAAGCGACATTGGTGCCATGCTGGGCAGTACCAGCGTTTCCAGGAGCGATATATAGAGCCTCGCAACGGGGCGATTGGGACAATTTCCAGGCCAGGGCGTGCTCTCGCCCTCCGCCGCCTAATAACAAAATCTTCATGCAGAGAGTGGCTAAATGTGCCGCAAAGATAGACATTTGGCGGGGAAGAGCTAGGGGGAATTGGGAGTGGGAGTGGCAGTAGCAGGAGTAGGTGGCAGATGGTAGTGGCAGTGGTAGTGGTAGTTCAAAGAGAAACCGTATCTTGTATTCTCTCGATCATCTATCTCCCATGAGAACCTTTTTGCTCTCGCTGCTGTGGCTTCCTCTTTCTCTGATTGGACAAAGCGATCCTCTCACCGGCACGTTTTATCGAGGCGCAGATCATGGTTCTGGCTTGGTTTACTTTCGGCTCAAACCCAATGGGGAGTATTCTTTCTTGTACGACTTTGGTTGCTTTTGCTCGCCATCTCAAACGATACATGGTACGGGAAGTTGGGTGATGCCAGATGATTCGATACAATTGATGCCAAGTGGGAATTGCCCGAAGCTGGAAGAAACACTCGCCTTTGAATATGACAGCTCTTTTTCTGGCTCGACAGAAGTCTTCATCGAAAAAATATGGCGTCCGAACGAAACCGCCAATGTTTGGATGGACAGCTTTTGTGAAGTAAGTCCCGGTCAATATGTAGCTGCCGATTCAGCTGGTGTGATGATTCTTCCGGAAAATGTTCCTCCAGAAGCAAAAATCTTGTTGCTGGATCGATGGATATCGGTTGGGAAAGAACTCGCCCCTGAGAATCGAACCATCATCACCATAGATTACGCTGAACTGTTGACCTGCCCTGAGGAAGGTTTATCGGGAAGTACTGGTAGGAAAATTCCTCTGACTGCTTTTCAGGAGAATGGAGGGAAGTGGGACGAAACGTGTAGTCCTCATTACCAATTTCGACTGCTTCCTGGACAGGAATGAGTTAGGATGGAATCTGATTGTTGGTAGAAGGAGTCAAAAACTTCCTTGTCGAATTCAATTCGGCGCTACACATTGCCAGCGGCAATCCGATCAACATTTGTCATTTTTCATTCGTCGGTTCGATATTAAGTGCCATTCTTGCCAATGGCAATCTGACCTTGAAAAAGCACATGATTCCTCCCCTTTCTCCCCCTCTCCCGCTTTGCGGGATCTTTGACCCGTGGGAAATACGCGCCGTCCTTGCCACAGGCAAATCATTCCCCCTTTTCACCGAAAAGCGAGTCGTTTCCCTCGCGAGGGAAACGGGGCCGAAGCGGAAGGGTTCAGC
Source organism: Bacteroidota bacterium (assembly GCA_039033615.1). Taxonomy (GTDB): domain Bacteria; phylum Bacteroidota; class Bacteroidia; order J057; family J057; genus JBCCCJ01. The sequence goes on along the minus strand of JBCCCJ010001201.1, from coordinate 373 downwards.
AAAGCCCTTGCCAGCGGCAAATCCAATCTCATTTCACCGGAAGGATTCCGGCGCTACATCCCGCTTCCCGGCTCCCGCGTCTCGCTTCTCAAATGTCCACAAAGCCTTGTTTGATCGCTTCTCGTACGAGGCCAGCGGTATTATCTACCCCAAATTTGCGGCGGAGATTTTTTCGATGGGTCGAGACCGTTTCGGTGCCGATTCCGAGAGCCTCCGCAATTTCCTGGGTGCTTTTCGCCTTGACGATCAGTTCCAAGATTTGCTGCTCTCGGGGGCTGAGTCGAATTTGATCGGAATTGCCCTGCATGCTGCTGACCAGGGTTTGGGTAACGGCCTGGGAAAAGTAGGTCTGCCCTTGGTGAACAGTTCGAAT
>JBCCCJ010001200.1:0-2595 GCA_039033615.1 Bacteroidota bacterium | reverse complement strand
TGGTCTCGGAAGTTTTTTGTAGATTACATATGAAAAATGATATATCGTTGTTATGAAATCCCTCCTCTGTTGTATTCCCGTTGGATTGTTTCTGATAGTATGTGGTTGCCAAGCTGAACGGGTGGCCCCTGTACCTGTTGAGATAGCTGAAAAAGCAAGCTGTCATTTGACCGGAGACGCGAAGGTCGAGCTTCGCATGGCGGGCTTCGATAGCGAAAGTCCCTTTTACTATTTGGTTTTGCTAGATGAAGAAGGCAAGGGACTTCAGGACGTATATGCAGGAGTCCTCTCTAAGGAATTGCAACACATCGACACCAAGGTCCAACTGGTGTATCACGAGAGCTACCTCGGAAAACATTCATACACCAGTGCGTGTGGGCCAGATGGAGACGGTAATCCCGTAACCGAATACATGAGGGCAATTGTCGCTTGTGACATCAGCTTGGCTCCGTCTTGATGGGCGCTTGCTCCGCCACTTTCCACGGCCACCGGACACAACTGCTCACCTCTGGGAACAAAACAAAATCTCCTCTTCCTTTACAGACCAAGGTCGTGATGTTATGGCCTTGTAAAAGGGCTTTGGCCGCAATTGCCGTTTTTCCACTGACCGAAACATCATCTACCAGCAAGATTCGCAGCCTTGGCTCGGAAGGAGGGATGAGGCCGCTGAGGTATTTGGGGGAAGCAAACCGAGGGCTGTTGGCTTCATCCCGATAATTCAATTGTAGCAACTGCAGGTCGCACCCCAATTGGTGGGCTACCATGACTGCTGGAGCGATCCCTCCGGTTGCGATTCCCAATACCAGATCCACCTCTGGCAAATCTAGCGCTTTGAGGCGCTGACTGATTTCGGAGAAGGAAAGAGGAATCATGGATTTTTGGGACCACTTTGGAGGAAAAAGCCAAATACTGCACCCAGGATTCCGCCGATGATGTGGGCGAATTCAGAAATCTGGTTGTCTTGGAAACTTTGCTGGATTTCTTTGCCCAGGTATAAAATGAGCACCAGTAAAAAGGTCAAGGGAATGCCAGTTTGGGTATTGGTGAAGGAAGAAAGCAAGATCATCATAAAGACGATTCCACTTGCCCCCAATAAGCCACTGTCGAAAAACAATACTTGGAGAATGCCGGTAACCAAAGCGGTCACCACCATCATCAGAAGCAGGTTCTTAGAGCCGTATTTTTCTTCCAGGATCGGACCGAGGAGCAAAATGAAAGAAAAATTGCCCACCAAATGACCCCAGCCATCCCAGCCCCCACTTTCGCTGGGCATCCCATGACCAATCACATGGGTGAAAAGTCGAAGGTAGGAGATCGCAGCCGTAGGATCGAAGTCCGGATAGACCGTGAAATAGGTCATGATATCCATGCCTACGTATTGTTGGAGAATCAAAACCAGCGTACAGATGAGCGCATAGGTCAAGATTACCGGGGAATTATAGCGAAGTTTCATGAGGGATGTGTATTTCTCCAGCAAGTTAGGAAATCCGCTTTCCTTTGCCAATTCCAGCGAAAAGGCGATTTTGCGTGAAATTCCCCTGATGAAGCTCAATACCCGTTTGATTTATCTCTCCGGCATCTTGCTTGGCCTCAGCGCCGTGATCCTAGGAGCGCTTGGCGCCCATGCATTGGAGAAACACCTGACTGCCAATCAGCTAGATAGCTTTGAAACGGCGGTTCGTTTCCAGATGTACCACGCTTTATTCCTTCTCTTTTTGGGAAAGGCCTGGGAAACCAAGGCTCACCGATTGGGACAAACCGCGATTGCATTGGTAATTCTAGGAACCCTCCTGTTTTCGGGTTCCATCTATTTGCTGGTTTTGAGCAGCGTGCCCGTAGGAATCGTGACGCCCATCGGGGGGATGTTGCTGATTGTTGGATGGGGAGTGACTGGCAGATGGTTGTGGAAGACCTCGTGAGTACCTATGTCAGCTTCTGATATTTCCCTTCAAATGCCAAAGAAATAGAAAGCCCTGAACCATCTGAATTTGGACAAGAGGATTGTGAACGTGATGCTATTCGTGCCATTCGCCAAGGAAAAAACTACCCCCATACCAACGCGAATTTCCACGAAACATTGGCTAGTGGGACGGTAACTCAGTGCCTTTCCTCCCTCTCAATTCCTACTCCCCCACTTTCAACAGCATGGCTCCATAGGAATAGCCTCCCCCAAAAACCGCCATTCCAAAGCGATCGCCTACCTGGAGCTTTTGCCAGTGCTCTGAAAGGGCGATGCCGCAACCTGCGCTGCCAGTATTCCCCAAGTATTGAATGTTGGAGACTACTTTTTCCATCGGAAGGTTCAGGTCTGCCGCTACCTTTTTGCTGATTCGAAGGTTGGCTTGGTGCGGGATGAAATAATCCAGGTCATCTACGCTCCAACCTCGCCTATCCATCAATTCTACGGTCAACTTCGCCATGTACTGACAGGCATGGATGAAGACATCCCGACCGTTGGGCATGTGGATTTTCTGACCTTTGACATCTAGAAAGACGCCTTCTGGTCCTTTGCCAATACATGCGGCCCCACCAGTTTTGAGTTCCAAGACCTTGGCGTCCCGATCACTGAGCGGAACTTGGCTGACAATGAAGGCA
>JBCCCJ010001199.1:0-2596 GCA_039033615.1 Bacteroidota bacterium | reverse complement strand
GGAAAAAAGTAGGCAAAAAACCGTCGAAGTCCCAGCCCAACTCACCATCCGGCCCCCTTCCTCGGACTTCGTGGCCAACCCGCCTGACTCGTGAAGGCTGCGCCAAGAAGGGACTAGAGGACTTTTGTCCAGTGGTGTGTAGCTGACTGTTATTTCGGATTCTTGCTAAACGCCTTAAGCTGCCATGTCAACCAACCGATCAAGGCGGCAAATCCGAGTGTGACTGGTCCCCATAACCATTCTCCCGTTCCACACAGCCATCCGCCATACCCCAGAAGCGCCAAGGTCAGTAGGCCATTCACGTACCCCAGAGCAGCTAGCCATGATTGTCTTTGCGTTCGGATTGCTCCCAGGCTTGCTCCAAAAAGACCTATACACGGCAGATAAATGGAGACGCTTGTCCACCAGATGCGTTCCACAAGCAAATCATAGGGAATTAAGAAGAGACAACTGGCCAGCAGAAACCAGTGCAAGCCCTGAACAATTCGGATAGAGGGAGAGGAGGGATCAGCCATTTCAATAAGTTGGAGGAGAAAGATCAGAGATTTGCAGGAAAAAAGCTATGTTATGCCTGAATCACTCCCCAAACTCTCCCCCAAAATGGATCATTCCCGCCAACTTGACCCGAAGTTTTTGGAAGTGCTGCAAAGCAAGGAGCCCGAGCTGCAAGACCTCTTTCATCAGGTGCGAGAATTGATCCTAGAGATCTGCCCCGCCGCCAATGAATTGTTGTATCATACCCATGCCTTGACCGATGTATTCTCGATCAATGAGAAATTGTCCGGCGGCTTTTGCCATCTACCGATCTATCAGCAACATCTCAACCTCGGCTTCAATCAAGGAGCCAAATTGCCAGATCCGAAGGGCTTGCTTCAGGGAACCGGGAAGGCCATTCGCCATGTGCCGATTCGACAGGCATCAGACTTGGAAACCCTTGGTTTGAAAGCCCTCGTTTCGGAAGCCATCATTCAGGCCATGGCCGATCAACAGACCGAGACAATGGGGGAAGGGAAAGTCATTTCAAAGATCAAAAAATAAGCGCTTGATCAGGCCGCCTCAGCTCCTGAAAGCTCGTTATCTCAACAAAACAGAACTTCCCATGATCCATCGACTCCCTCTCTCCCTTTGGCTGGCCACTCTCGCCACTCTTGTCCTAATGGCTTGTGATCCTACTTATAGCCTTTCTCCCGCTATAGACTATAGCGATCCTGCTGTGTCCGGCGACCAATACGAGCGCGAATCCGAAAATCCCTTCATCCAGGTCAGTGAGCAACCCGTTTCGACTTTCTCGATTGATGCAGACGGAGCTTCCTACGCCAATACCCGCCGCTATTTGGGACAAGAGCAAAATCTGCCTCCCGCAGCAGCCATTCGCACGGAAGAATTCATCAACTATTTTGACTTGGATTATCCGGCCGATAACCCCAATGATCCCATCAGCCTCAATGGAGAGGTAAGTGCTTGTCCGTGGAATCTTGATCACCGCCTGATTCGGATTGGGATTCAGGGGGAAAATATCCCGCTTTCTCAATTGCCAGCGACCAATTTTGTCTTCCTGATTGACGTTTCTGGCTCCATGGGAGGTGATGATCGACTGGATTTGTTGAAAGAAGGCTTTGAAATCTTAGTGGAAGAACTGACTGCTCAGGATCGCATCTCCATCGTTACCTATGCGGGGAGTTCGCGGGTCTTGCTGGAATCCACGCCGGGCGATGACAAACGTGCCATCAACAAAGCCATCCGTAAGTTGAAATCCGGCGGCTCTACCGGGGGAGCAGAAGGCATCATCACCGCTTACGAAATTGCCCAGGCCAACTTCATCACGGGGGGCAACAACCGGGTGATCATCGGCACCGATGGCGACTTCAACGTGGGCATTTCTGATACCGATCAATTGATAGAGCTGATCGAAGAAAAACGAGACGCTGGCGTATTCCTGACGGTACTCGGAGTTGGCCGAGGTAACCTGAATGATGCCATGCTGGAGCAATTGTCCAATCATGGCAATGGCACTTTTGAATATCTCGACAAGGTGGAACAGCTAGAAAAAGTCTTTCTCCATGAGCGCGATAAATTCGTTGCAGTCGCCAAAGATGTGAAAGTCCAGGTAGCATTCGAGCCAGAAAAAGTGGAGGCCTACCGCCTGATCGGCTATGAAAATCGGGTGCTCGATACCGAAGACTTCACCAACGACAGCACCGATGCGGGCGAAATCGGCGCCGGACAAAACATCACCGCACTCTACGAGATTGTTCCCGCGCCCCCCAATGGCAAAAGCGAACCTAGTTTCACCATTGATTTTCGCTACAAAGAACCAGATGCCTCTGTCTCTCAACCGATGGAGTTGGCAATTTTTGATGAAGGCACTTCCTTCGAAGATGCCAGCGATCACCAGCAGTTTATCACTTCGGTAGCGGCCTTTGCCCTGATCCTTGGGAATTCTGATTACAAAGGCACCGCTACCTATGACAAAGTGTTGCAATGGGTGGACTTGAGTCAGTTGGATGATCCTCATGGCTATAAAGCGGAGTTTCGGGAGTTGGTAGAAAGGGCAGGGGGGATGTGAGGAGAATCGGGCCAACTCATTTTGAGCCTC
>JBCCCJ010001198.1:0-2601 GCA_039033615.1 Bacteroidota bacterium | reverse complement strand
GTTGAGAAGTGATTTCTGCAAATAATTTTTCTGCCTCTTCTAGGGATTCATTCTCCATCAGAGAAGATGCGAGGTTGATGCGCATTCCCAATCGCATGCCTTCGTACTCCGGTTTGGTGCCAATTTCCTGAATGGCGCGCCGGAACATAGCGATGGCAGGTTCGTAGTCGTTTTTGTGGAAATAGATGCTCCCCAAGGTGTTGAGGACAATGGGGAATAGATGAGAATCTAAGCTTGGGGTGCTGTCCGCAATAGCAATCGCCAACTCCGTGTATCGAATGCCCTCTTCATACGCAGCGGAATGAGCTCGTCTGATTGCCAGGGCGGCATACAGCAAGAATATCTGTTCTTGAGTCAGACGAATGTTGTCTTGTGAGAACTGATGCCAGACCTGATTTAACAAGGTATCTACTACCGGATGCTTGCGCTTCAAGGCAAAAGCCTCCCCATAATATACTTGCCAGGGGACCAAGTCAGGGTGTTCTCGCCCAAAGTGAGCCTCGACCAGCGGATACAGATGGTACAGGAAGGTGTCGGCTTTGGGGCGCTGAGAAAAGACCGGACGCCAAGCATGCAGCAATGAATCCGCGCAGGAAAACCATTCATCTACGGAGCCGGATAATCCCTCGAAATTTGGAGGAGAGGTAGCGACAAATGCTTCCAACTTCTGGACCATGTCCGATTGAGGAGAACAGGTAGCAATAGGTCGAGCTTCAGCATTGCTAGGCCCGAAACTCCATACCCAGATGAACCCCATCCAAATGGCGGTATGGCAGAAAGCAAAAGTTCTGTGCATGTTCAAACCTGACATGGAATAGAGGTCAATTCTCGGAAACCTAAATTTAGCAATATTGTATTGGGAAACCTATCTCCTCTCTCGATCTTTTATTTCGTACTCCAAGACGGAAAAGCGGCGATTGAACCACTATTTCCACCCATTCAAGTGACGAATGTGGGCACTTCCCGGCTTTTTCTTACCTTGTGGTCAGAATCAATCTTCTACTGATTCTTTCTCCCAAACAATTTCTTTGTTAGACACCTACTTCCCTTTGCATCCTCGATCCTGATGTACTTGCTCCGGAAGGAGGACAATATTTGCATTAGGTTTTTACATAGCAGTATTAGCCGGGCCCCGTTACGAATCAGTGGCGGGGTGCTTTTTTTGCGCCAAAAAAAATCCCCTTTCCAGGACGGAAAGGGGAGCATATCATGGATGGAAACCATCAAAAACGATTTCTCAACAATTGGATGAACTCATCGACCACTTTGTCGCTTTGGTCCAACCGATCATTGTTCAGCACAAATTTGCCTAAAATGTCCTCTACTTCGTCCTTGTTTTTGGCGTTGTTGATCTTATCGACGATGATGCGGAAACGAACGTTGTTTCCATCAAAGACTTTCTGGACGTACTGGTACTGCTTGTGGATGGGGATTTCATCCAACTTGATTTTGCGATTTCCGTTGAGCGATTCGTGAACCGGAGCACTCTGGTTGTTGCTAAACTGATCCGCAACCGTCCGCTTGCTTCCCCCCAATTGATCTAATACCGTTCCCGTTCCTTTGCTCAAGTTCTCAGTGGAAGGGGTAGGAGTCTCTGCTTTGGGCGTAGGAATCTCCACGACTGGCGGCTCTTCTACTACCGGAGCCTCCTGAGGGGTCTCTTTGGGCTGTTGCTTGCTGAGAAATCTGTCGAGGTGGGTCTGACCATTGCCATTTTGGCCTTTCATCTTCTCGAAGATGGTCTTTGGCTTTTCTTCTTCTACGACAGGGGGCGGAGTCGAAACGACGGGTTCGGCAGTTTCGATGACTTCTTCAACGACTTCTTCCGTGGGTTTGGGCAATTCTTCCGCTACCTCAACGACTTCTTCCACCGTCTCCTCGGTGGTCTCAGCGGCTTCCTCTATGACCTCCTCAACGGGAGCGATTACTTCTTCGCTTACTTCCTGAAGGTTGCTTTGAAGGCTTTCCAGAACAGATGCCTTTTTCACTGGTTCTTCCGCGGGAGCTTCCGTTTTCTCTGCGACTTCTACGACAGGTTCCTCTTGGATCGGCGCTTCCACAATCTCCTCTGCAACGATTTCTTCCGCTTGAGGCGCTGGCTCTGTGGTAGCTTCCACCGGAGTTGTTTCCTCAGGCTTGACCTCGTCTGGCTCCGTTGTCATCTCCACCTCGGGGATCGCGGCTACTTCAGGGGTACTCTCCTCCTCCTCTTCGTCTAGATCATCTAAGTCAAAAACATCTGTGCCATCTTCCTCCAGGCTATCGAAGAAATTCTGCTTTTTGGCTTCCTCTTCGGCTTTCCGTTTGGCCTCGGCTTCGGCTTGTTTTCGGGCTTCTTCTTCCGCTTTTCTTTTTGCTTCTTCCTCTGCCTTGCGCTTCGCTTCTGCTTCCGCTTGTCGCTTGGCTTCCGCTTCGGCCTTCTGTTTAGCCTCTTCCTCTTCTCGTTTGGCCGCTGCTTGCTTTTCGGCTTCTTCTGCCTGTTGTTTGGCAAGATGTTCCGCCTCTTCGGCTTCTACCTCGGAGATGACAGTAGCCAAATCCAGCCCTGTTAGTTTCTGGAAGATTTTGGCCCGATGTCCGTCGAAATCCTGGTTGCTTTTG
>JBCCCJ010001197.1:0-2602 GCA_039033615.1 Bacteroidota bacterium | reverse complement strand
GGGGGGCATAAAGAATAAGCTGATCTCATTCTCGGGGTAGTTGTACGCAAATGCAGCGATCACCCCAAAGATTGCCCCTGATGCTCCTAACACAGGATTGGGAGCAGGATCAAACAAATAGATGAATATCCCACCCACTACCCCACAAAAGAGATAGAATCGCAAGAATCGTTTTCCCCCAAACACCATTTCTACCGCTGGACCCAACATGGCCAGACCAAACATATTGAAAATCAGGTGGATCGGATCAATATGTGCAAAAAAGTGGGTGACGATTTGTACTGGATGGAATAAGTTGGATTTGAACAAGACGCTGTAGGCCACAAAATAGTTGGAGAAAATGGCCTCCTGGAAGCGCATTTGCGCAATGTTCAAAATCAAAAACACCACGACATTGATCAGGACGAGATGTTTGACAATAGGAGTTAAGCGATTCAGCATCTTTCTTCACATTTGCTTTCGATGACGATTTACCGAAAGTATTCTTCTAATTCGACGAGAGAAATTCGTTTGATGGTTGGTTTGCCGTTGGGAGCAAAGCCCGGAACCTGACAGCGAAAGAGGTCCTGGACCAACTTTCGCATTTCTATGGGAGACAGTGGATGAGGCGAGGCAATGGCAGACCGCCAGGCAATGGCCCGAGCAATCTGTTCCTGCCAGCGATTGTCAGCCTGACTGCCGCCAGATTGGGCCACTTCGGCCAGAATTTGGGCCACCACTTCGGACAGTTTTCCGATGTTCAGACCCGTGGGCATGCCATAGACCACGATGGCATCCCGCCCAAATGCCTTGATTTCAAAGCCCATTTGCTCCAGTAAAGGATTGACCTGCTGCCAGGTGATCAGGTCTTCGGGAGTCAGGGTGATATTTTGCGGAAACAACAGTTGTTGGCAGGGCATATTTCCCTGACCTTGTTGTTGCAAAAAGCGCTCATACAAAATGCGCTGGTGCGCCAATTGTTGGTCAATGATCAGGAGCTGGTGTTCCCGCTGGTGCAGGAGATAGCGGTTCTCCAACTGAACTAGCAAGCTACCTTCTGAGACCGTTTCTTTGGAGGCGGACTGAGAAGGGGCACTCCGGCTGAAGAGTTGGGGTTGCGATTCCTTCGGCGGAGTTACGGGCTCTGGGGCCGCATATAGCGCATCCCAATCCACTTTGCGCGGGCTAGGATTTTTTTGAGGAAGGTTGGGCGTCCGACCAGCAGGCCGTTGTGCCGCTGGCGGAATGGGCTTGGATTCGTAAATGGAACGCGTCAATTGATCTGGATTCAACTCCAGCCCAGGTGCGGCGTGCAATTCGCCAAGGCCTCGCTTGACAATGCTCTGCAACAGCACGTAGAGGGTGCGTTCATCGTCGAATTTGACCTCGGTTTTGGTAGGGTGGATGTTGATGTCCACGTGTACCGGGTCGATTTCTAGGAAAATGCAATAGATCGGCTGGCTGTCCTTGGGCAGATAGTCCTCGTAGGCCGTCGCGATGGCATGATTGAGGTAGTTGGAGCGAATGTAGCGGCCATTCACAAAGAAAAACTGCTGCTTACGATCTTTGCGGGAAGCCACCGGAGAACCCAAAAAGCCCGAAATGGTCACATAACCCGTAGCTTCTTCTACGTTAATCAGCTTGCCTTGGAGTTCCTTGCCAAAGAGGGCATATAATCTGGCTTCCAACGAACTACCTGCGAGATCATAGACCTCAGTATCGTTGTGGGTGAAGGTCAAATGAATCTCTGGGTGAGACAACGAAACCCGAATGAATTCATTCAGAATATGGCGGGTTTCGACCGGATTGGATTTGAGGAAATTCCGGCGGGCGGGTACATTGAAAAAGAGATTTTTGACCTGGAAGGTGCTGCCATGCTTGCAAGCGTGAGGTTCCACGCGCTTGACCTCACTCGCCTCGATGTCCAATTCGATCCCGATTTCTTCTTCCACCAAGCGCGTCCGCAATCTCACCTGAGCGACCGCTGCAATCGAGGCCAGCGCTTCTCCCCGGAATCCCAGGGTGCGAATGCCAAAGAGGTCATCTTGCTTGCGGATTTTGGAAGTAGCGTGTCGTTCAAACGCCATGCGAGCGTCCTGGGTGGACATGCCCTGTCCGTTGTCGGAGACCTGAATGAGTTGTTTCCCAGCTTGTTTGATGAAAAGGTCGATGCGAGTAGCTCCCGCATCCACGGCGTTCTCCAGCAATTCCTTCACGACGGAGGCAGGACGTTGGACCACTTCCCCCGCCGCAATTTGGTTGGCGAGGGCATCAGGAAGCAAGTGAATCAATTGTTGCATGCAGCTTCAAATCAACTCTCAAAGATACGATTTTTTGAGGGAAAAGATGTGGTGGGGATGCGAGAGGCGAGAGGCGAGAGGCGAGAGGCGGGAAGCAGGAAGTGGGAAGTGGGATTGCCTTTGGCAAGGATGGCGCTTAATGTCGAACCGACGAATGAAGAATGTCGAATGACAATCGGAACTGCCGCAGGCAAGGAGGACGCTAAACCCTTTCCGCGCTTCCCCGTCTTCCCTCGCGAGGGAAAACGACCCGCTTTTCGGTGAAAAGGAAAGATGATTTGCCGATGGCAAGTACCTCGGTCTTCCAGGCCGAGGAAAGGCTT
>JBCCCJ010001196.1:0-2607 GCA_039033615.1 Bacteroidota bacterium | reverse complement strand
GCGTGCTGGCCTTGAATTCTGAATCATAGCGACGCTTACCTCGACGTTTTTGCACAGATGGTTTGTTCATAATTGACACGAGTTTAACTATTTTTCGTGTCCGGGTTTTCCCGACCATCTCAACCTAGTCCGAAGGAAGATGGCTGAATTCCCCTACTTCTCATACACCACCTTTCCCCCAACGATGGTATGGGTCACCTCTGTGGCGAGCAATTGATCATCCGGCACCGTCATGATGTCTTGAGAGAGGACGGTAAAGTCAGCAAATTTCCCAACTTCGATGGAGCCTTTGAGGTCTTCTTCAAAGGCTCCATAAGCCGCGTCCAGGGTATAGGCACGGAGCGCTTGCTCCCGGGTCATTTTCTGCTCTGGCTCGTAGCCACCTATTGGCATCCCTGCTAAGGTCTGACGGGTAACGGAGGCATAGAAACAAGCGATCGGGCTCACCGGCTCAACGGGCGTATCGGTTCCGTTGATTACTTTGGCCCCGCTTTGCAGCAGTTTTTGCCAAACGTACGCACCATCCAGGATTCGCTTCTGCCCCAAACGGAAGATTGCCCATGGCCGATCGGAAGACATGTGAATGGCCTGCATGGAGGCAATCACGCCCAACTCTGAAAAACGGGGAATGTCTTCCAAGGCTAAGTGCTGAGCATGTTCGATTCGGAACCGATGGTCTTTCTTTTCCGGATAGGCTTCAAACGCCCTTTGGTACTGATTCAAGACTTCCTGGTTGGCCCGATCGCCAATGGCATGCGTACACACCTGAAAGCCATGCTCCAATCCCTTTTTGGCGATTTCTTGTACCTCCTCCATGGGCATGAGGGGGTTACCATAGTGGCTGGGGCGATCCGTATAAGGTTTGAGCAACCAGGCACCACGAGATCCCAGAGCCCCGTCAGCATACAGTTTGATCGCCTTGACACTCAGCAGATCGTCTGTAACAGGTCCTTTGGCATACCAATCCGATAGCAGGTCAGGATTTCCCCCGCTGAGCATCACCCAAAGGCGGAGCTTCATCTTGTCCTCTTCCACAAATTCCTGATAGATATCTATGGCCTGTTGATTGGAACCAGCGTCCTGAAAGCTCGTCAAGCCGTTGGCGAGGCATTCCTCTATGGCTGCCTGCATGTCTGCTCGGAGGCTGGCAGGAGAATCTTTGGGAATGTGGTCGGTAATGAAATTTTCCGCCAATTCGGTGAAGATCCCAGTGGGTTGGCCATCTGGATAGCGAATGATTTCTCCGAATTCTACGACTCTTTCTTCCGCTCCAATTCCCGCAATTTCCATGGCTTTGGCATTGGCGAAACCTGCGTGGCCACTGGCGTGGGCCAGATATACAGGGTGATTGGGAGATACGGCACTCAATGCTTCGTGCGTTTGATAGCCGACGACCAATTCCGGCTGGGGTTCCCATTTGCTTTGGTGCCAGCCTCTTCCGAGGATCCATTCTCCCTCGGGAGCGTTGGCTACCGCTTCTTCCACCACGGCGATCAATTCCTCATAATTCTTCACTTGGGTCAGGTCCAAGTTGCGCTTGAATTGCCCCAGGCCAAGAAAATGCCCATGACTTTCGATCAAACCAGGGACGACGGTGGCACCTTGCACATCCAGCATTTGGGTTGCCCTTCCTTGGTAGCTTGCCATTTCCTCCGCTGATCCCAACGCAAGAATCTTCCCAGCCGCTACTGCCACGGCTTCTACCCGGGGCTGGTTGTCATCGACGGTGTAAATATTGCCGTTGGTGAGGATGAAATCAGCCTCGTTGGCAGCAGGCGTACAGGCAGAAGCAAATAAAAAGAGCACCAACACGGTGCCGAGCCAGGAACATAGACGCATCATCAATTCGTAGTGGTTCAACCCAAATAATAGAGGAAGGTGGCTGTGATCCGAAAAGTAGAAAAAACTACTTTCCAAACAAACCAACAGCCGACAGGAATGTTCCTGCCGGCTGATTATGTATAGCTGATAACTCTGCCAATTGGATTAGAAAGCGCCTGCGTGGGTTTTTTTGCCAAAAACGGTCAACCAGACGATGCGAATGTCGAGCAGGAAGCTCCAGTTTTCGATGTACCAGAGATCATGGCGTACCCGACCCAGCTTCTGCTCCATGGTTACGGTCGGCCCGCGCCAGCCATTTACCTGTGCCCAGCCAGTGATTCCTGGCTTGACGTAGTGGCGTACCATGTATTTCTCGACCATTTGCTGAAATTCATTGTTCAAGTTCGGGCGGTGAGGTCGTGGCCCTACTACGCTCATGTCTCCTTTGAGGACATTGAAGAACTGAGGCAACTCGTCTAGACTCAATTTCCGCAGAATGCGACCCGGCTTGGTGATGCGAGGATCATTCTTCTGCGTAGACTTGGTCCCTGCATTGGCTCATCTTCGCGGTGTTGGGCGGCATTTGGCTGGGCGCGTTCACACCCACCGAGGCGGCAGGCATCGGCGCGCTCCTTGCGCTCATCCTTGCTGTATTGAAGGGCGTGCCGCTCAAAGGTCTCGGTGAAGCAATTCTGGAGACCGGGCGCATTTCTGCGCCGCTCCTGTTCTTGCTGATCACGGCTCAGATGTATTCGCGACTGCTGGCGCTGGGCGGGATCACCGACT
>JBCCCJ010001195.1:0-2607 GCA_039033615.1 Bacteroidota bacterium | reverse complement strand
CATTTCACAAGCGGTGCAGGAAGGACTGAACCAAGTAGATATTTTGCTGCTATCTGGCGGCTTGGGGCCCACCCGAGATGACATCACCAAGCATACCCTCTCAGACATATTTGGCGGAGACTGGCACTGGGATGAAGAGACAGTCGCATTTTTGGAAGAAAGAGCCCAGCTCCGAAATCGTCCCCTCAATGAAAGAACTCGCCAACAGGCGTACGTACCCACCTCCTGTACCGTCTTGCCCAATCGAATGGGAACTGCGCCGGGAATGCTGTTTGAGCAAGCCGGGAAACAGGTATTTGTGATGCCAGGGGTGCCGTATGAAATGCTACACCTCTTGGAAACGCAGGTGATCCCTCGTTTGCAAGCGGCTCATGAAGCCTCGGTTTTTCAGCGGAAGGTTTTGCGCATCGCCAATGTGCCAGAATCAGAAGCGGCGCGGAGGATTGAGCCCCTCGAAGACGCTTTTCCCTCCCATCTTTCCTTGTCTTACTTGCCTCGGGAAGATGGGCTGTGGCTGGAATTGGTCAGTCAAGCCTCCAAAGAGCAAGCAGAAACCGCCAAGGCTGAACTAGTCGCTCAGTTTTCCCTGTTGCAAGGGGCTTTTGCAAAGGAATGGTATGCCGATTCCGAAGCCTCTATCGCCAGTTTGCTGTTGGACCTTCTCAAAGCAAACAACAAACAATTGGCCGTAGCTGAAAGCATCACTGGGGGCAGAATTACCGCAGAGATCGTCAGCGTATCGGGCGCTTCGGAGGCGTTCAGAGGAAGTGTAACCGCCTATGCCACGGATCTCAAATCATCCTTCCTAGAGGTTCCCGTAGATTTGATCGCCACGCATGGGGTCGTTTCGGAAGCGGTAGCCAAAGCCATGGCCGAAAGCGTACGCAAACAATTGGGGGCGGATGTTGGTCTGGCAACTACCGGGATCGCCGAAGGAACGGACGAGGAGTCAGGGCAGGTATGGATTGGGTTTTCCAGCGCAAATGGGCAGGTAGCCAAGCAAGTCCCCTTGATCTACAATCGGCAGGTGAACCTTCGGCGGGCAACCCAATATGCCCTGCAATTTTGTCTGCAAAACTTCCCACAAACTTTGGGCTAACACCTCCTTTTGTTTAATTTTGTGAGTTAATGTAGCTACAACTCCCCCCAGAGTTCTTTATTTTGTAGTAATCAAACCCTCCCCCCAAAGACCCCATTACTCATGGCAATATTTGAGTTAGTGATGCCCAAGATGGGCGAAAGTATCATCGAAGCGACCATCCTCAGCTGGTCCGTAGCGGTGGGCGAAGAAATTGAGCAGGATGATTCAGTCCTGGAGATTGCCACCGATAAAGTAGATTCCGAAGTGCCCTCTCCGGTAGATGGAAAATTGTTGGAGCAAAAGTTTGCCGTAGGAGAAGTGGTTCCAGTCGGAACGGTAATTGCCTTGATCGAAATCGAAGGAGCTGCTGGAGGGGATCCCCCCGCCACACCAGAGCCAGAATTGGTCAAAGTCGCCGCCGATGTTCCCTATGTACCTGCGACCTCTCCCGTAGCCGAGTCAGCCGCTCAGTCCGTCGTAGCCAGCAACGGCAACCGTTTTTATTCTCCGCTGGTGCTGAATATTGCCAAAACCGAAGGCATCGGCATGGCCGAGTTGGAGCAAATTCCAGGTACAGGGCGCGAAGGTCGAGTGACCAAAAAGGACATGCTCGCTTATGTGAAGCAAAGAACGGCGGCTCCACAGCCACAGGTAGTTGCTCCCGTTCCGGTTGCCCCGGCAGTCTCAGTCTCTTCTGCTCCCGTCCATACGCCAGTGGTCAGCATGCCTGCTTCCAATGGGCAGCACGTGGAGATTCAGGAAATGGATCGTATGCGGAAAATCATTGCCCGCAACATGGTCGCCTCCAAGCAGACCTCTGCTCACGTTACTTCCTTCGTCGAGGCAGATGTAACCAACATCGTGCAATGGCGGAAGCGGGTAAAAGACACCTTCCAACAGCAATACGGCGTCAAGCTCACTTACACGCCCATTTTCATCCAGGCCATAGCCAAGGCCCTGCGAGAGATGCCCCTGGTCAATTCTTCGATAGACGGAGACAAAATCCTGATCAAGCGCGACATCAACATTGGCGTAGCCGTTGCCCTACCGACGGACAACCTCATCGTGCCAATCATCCGCAATGCAGATCGGCTGAATCTGGCAGGCCTCGCCGCCGCCGTCAACGATTTGGCGCAGCGAGCGCGGGCAAATAAGCTCAAGCCCGAAGAATTAGAAGGCGGCACCTATACCGTCTCCAACGTCGGCACCTTCGGCAACGTAATGGGAACGCCCATCATTCTTCAGCCGCAAGTCGCCATCCTGGCTACCGGAGCCATTCGGAAAATTCCCGCCGTGATCGAGACCCCCGCCGGAGACCTGATCGGCATTCGCTCCAAGATGTTCCTCTCCCACTCCTATGATCACCGCATTATTGACGGCGCATTGGGAGGCCGCTTTGTCAAGCGAGTTTCTGACCTGCTAGAAGCCTGGGACCTGGATATGGAGGTGTAGACAGGGAGCAGGGTTCAGGGTTCATTTTCGCAGAAAAGCCCCCTCCGTTGAGCATCTGACAGCAGAGCGATCTG
>JBCCCJ010001194.1:0-2611 GCA_039033615.1 Bacteroidota bacterium | reverse complement strand
GCTAAAGAAATTTCCTGATTTGAGGTTTCCCGTAAACGGGATCTTCGTCTGACAAGCAATTTAGGCGAAGAATAGCGGGTGGAACATCCCGAATTTCGGGGCTATTTTGAGGAAAAAGTGCGCAGTTCAGGTTCTTAAAGCAGGGAATTTCCGGGAAGATTAGCGTCCCAAACATGGTCTAAGGCATAATGCAATTGATATTGCCCCACTTTGGGAAGTTGAATTTTCTTAGGAGGCATTTCCTCATCTCGGTATACCCTTGCGGAATCAGTCAGATACCAATACATTTCCCCTTCGACTTCTTGAGTACACTGATTGAGGAACACTGGAGCGTAGGTGATTTGCCCAACAATAGGATGAATAACAAGCAGAAGCGAAATATACAGAGGTAGTTTCATGGGAGTTGATTGGATGATGCATGGTTTCTTTTCCTACTCCCCCGGAAAAATCTTCCCAAACTTCTCCGGTAGCTCATCTGCAACCAACAACGCTTTTCCGCTAAAGGGATGCACAAAGCGCAAAGCATACGC
This sequence comes from Bacteroidota bacterium, assembly GCA_039033615.1. Classification (GTDB taxonomy): domain Bacteria; phylum Bacteroidota; class Bacteroidia; order J057; family J057; genus JBCCCJ01. The sequence goes on along the minus strand of JBCCCJ010001194.1, from coordinate 2,081 downwards.
GTGCAGGTACATGCCTTTGCCTTTCAAAATCAGGGGTTCCCTCCCATAGTCCCGATCTCCTAAGATGGGATGACCGATGCTGGCGAGGTGAATCCGAAGCTGATGGGTGCGGCCCGTATGGGGGAGCAGTCGCACGAGATTGAGCTGACCAAATCGCTCAGAAGGAACGGATGCCTGGACCACATAGGTCGATTTCGCAGGTTTGCCGTCGATGTCAGTAGCAATGGTTCCCTGCCCCTCCATCTTCCCGATGGTGACAGCAAGGTAGGTTTTCTCTACCTGCTGTTCTGCAAACAATTGATTGAGCGCTCGAATGCTGCTGCTCGTTTTCCCCACGAGCAACAAGCCAGTGGTTGGGTAATCCAGGCGATGAATCGGTTGAGAACGGGTCGCATCCGGCAGCGAACTGGGCTCTATATTTTGCGGCAGGGCATTGGCGATGGTTTTCCAGCGATTGCCACTGACCACAATCCCGGCGGGCTTGTGAACCAAAGCCAGATGCGCGTCTTCCCACAGGACCCGCAGAGGCAAGATCAGTTGCTTCTTAGGAGGAGCAGCCTCAGGAATCACCAAGCGGATGCGTTCCCCGCCGCGCAGAAAAGTACCGGTAGTCCCCATGACCTCCTCCACGGTCACCCATTGCTTCTTGATGGCCTTTTTCCAGGCAGACTTGGTAGGCACACTCCCAAAGATCCCGACCCCATAGTCCGACAGACGAACGGGATTGGAAAGTGGTGGGACGATATGGATTTCGGTGGTTTGAATGAGTTGATCTTGGAGGAAACACGACCAAGGTCGCATTCTTTTCCCAAACAAACAGCCCCATTTGCTAGCGTTTCCAAAATCGTTGGGGATAAGCAGCCAGCCTCTCCGTGAGTGGGGATGCAGGGTTGAATGCGGGGCATTTTTGAAGAATAGTGGTTCTTACTCTCCTTTTAGTGAAACGTAGGATAAATCATACTCCTGATCATTTCTCCAATCAGCTTTGGGTGATTGTTGACCAAGCACAGTGTCGCCTGTCCCGCACCGCTCGGCGATATCTTCGACAAGCGGGATTTCGCAAGCTCAACCGGCCATCCTTTTTTGACGGCAAAAAAGGACGCAAAAAACCGTCGAAGTCCCATGCAACGCTCATGGCCGCCCCAACACCTTCCCGATTCATCGCATTGGCCAACCCGCTGAGGTGATCAAGGCTTGCGCCAGGAAGAACCGATTGGAACCTCAAATTCCTACTACTCCACTACTTTCGTAGTTGAACCAAAATAGTTGAGGGCTAGATCCTCCACCAAGACGTGGGGCTAGTTCTCTGGAAATACTGAGCCTGAAAACGCATATTGATGATACCCTTGCCCCAGGTGATCCTTGACGATGTTGAAAAAGCAATCAGCTCCTCCACCAAAAGGCCCCAAGATAAAGGGCTCATCCAACACACGGGTGCGGATTGACCAACCATCTGGCAAATCAACCTCAGTGGTCGGAGTTCCTGTCTCGGTCGCGTGCATGATGTATTCGTTGCCGTGATTGTCGAAAAGACAATAGGCAGTCTCGCCTGCTTCCCAGTACACCAGTTGGCATTTCTCAATGGTTTGCACCACCAAGTGCCCGGGTTCCGGGACGGAAGCATCCGTTTCGTCCGGGATGAAAGAAAGGCCAACAATTGTTGCCAACTTTGCCCAGGTATATCCTTTGTAATCAATGATGACCTCACAAAACTCACAGTCCGCTGCGACGCCGGGTGAACGGTAAAAAAAGGTCTTGGAAAACAACAGGTTCCGGTTGATGTTTTTGGCCCAAGGTAAAGTAGGGCTGAAATTCTCCCAATCTTCAGAAGAGATGGGATTCTCTCCCCGATCGACAAATACCAACAGCTCCCTGATATTGAGGATTTCCTTGGCATCCGCTAGTTCTTCCCAATCGTTTTCTGCCGGGGTAGGAACTGCTGAAGGGATGGTTTCGAAACTAACGCCTGTTTCTTCGATCAGATCAATGCTGGCACAGGTCGGAAAACAGATGCCGATAGCAACTATGAGGAGGAATAAGTAGATGCGCATGGTGAATTAGGATTGGAAAAGGGGATAACT
>JBCCCJ010001193.1:0-2612 GCA_039033615.1 Bacteroidota bacterium | reverse complement strand
GCAGTCGCTACGCGCCTGCTACCAAACTTCTCTCTTCGATTGGCTACCAAGATGCGCATCCCTCCGGGCTGCGATTGTCGAATGACAAGGACTTGTGTTGAGCGGCAGCCGAAGTAGGCTGAACCAACTTTCAAAAAAACGAAGCGTAGGGCGATTCGAAGCTTGGTAAAAACAGATGCTCTACAGAAACAAGCAGGCGCATCGCGACTGCCATTTACTGGAATATGCTTGTTCTGGTGCCATCTGACCTACACCCCAATTCGGCTATTCGGGGCTGTTCCTATGGGATTTTGAGAGGTTCGCCACAAATTCACGAAGTCCTTCTTACCACTAAATCTTAGTACCAATTCGTCCATTCGTGGCTATTTTCAGGGGTTTTGAGAAGTTGGCCACGAATTCACGAAGCCTTCTCACTGCGAAATCTTGGTGCCAATTCGTCCATTCGGGGCTGTTGCTAGGAGTTTTGAGAAGTTGGTCTTCTGATCGTATTTTAAAGGGACAATCCCCTAGCCCTTCATGTCAGGAAGTCTGATTTCTTCTTTCCTTTCTCATGCCACCATCGTGGTGGTATTCCTCTATCTCTTCTTTGGGGCGTTTTTGTTCGTCTATCAAAAAGGCAATCAACTGGGGAAGATGTTCATGGGAGGTTTTTTCCTGACCATTGGGCTGATCATCTTGGATGTACACCTGCAAACCATCGGTTTCTATCAGGCGAATCCAGCCTTTGCCTTCTATCTCAATACCTTGCCGCTGTTGTATGGCCCGCTGTTGTGGATGCTGACCTTGTCGGTTACCCGGCTAGATTTTCAGGTCCAACGAACCCATCTCTGGCATTTCCTGCCCTATGTAGGTGCCTTCCTGGTGTTTCTAGGCGTGTTTCATCTGCAAGCTGCGGAATTCCAACGGACCTTTTTGGAGCGGGTCGTTTCCGGCAGAAATGGGAGTCATATCGGCTCCTCGCTGGTGTTGTTCCTCCTCATTGGCTTATACATCCGAGCGTGCTATCAGGAATTGAACGCCTACCGGACCCGGATCAAAGAGCAGGTTTCCAGTGTGCATCGGGTGAATCTGGAATGGTTGGAGCATGTGCTGTTGGGCTTTGTCGGTTTGATGATAGTGTCCCTGGTGATGCAAATCTTGTATCATCTATTTGGGCCGGAAGCCCTTGTGGTCCAAGTAGCCCTAGTCGGAATGTTACTTGCCCTCTTTGCCTTTGTGGTGATAACCATTTCCAGAGGTATCCAATCAGAGGATATTTTCGCCAGCATGGAACCGGACCCCATTCCTTTGATTCCCACCGAGCCAGAAAGCTCGGTAGATGCGGCCCTCTTGGCCCGGCTGACGCAGTTCATGACTCAGGAACAACCCTTTCTGGATCCCAAACTCAAACTCGCTTCCCTGGCAGAACGCATAGAGATGCCTGCCCGGGACCTATCTCAGTTGATCAATCGAGGCAAGAATCAGTCTTTCTTTGATTTTGTGAATGCGCATCGGGTGGCCTATGCCCAGGACATGATGCGCCAATCGCAGGACGCCAAGTTGACTGTGCTAGAGGTCATGTATGCGTCTGGCTTCCATTCCAAATCCTCTTTCAATACCGCTTTCAAAAAGCATACTCTAATGACGCCAACCCAATGGCGGAAGAGCGAGGCAACTCCCTAAGTAACGTTATTGTAAGATACATTTTTTCATTTGCTTTAAATTACTGCTACCCAACCTTCATGTGGCCTTCAGCCGGACCTCCTTTTTGGCGGCAAAAAGGAGGCAAAAACCGTCGAAGCCCCAGCCCAACTCACAATCCGGCCCCCTTCCTCGGGCTTCGTGGCCAACCCGACTATGTGGTAAGCTACGCCACCTATCCATGGATAAGAGCTTTGTCTAGTACCATGAAGCAACGTGAGTATTGGATAATATCCTTTGATATTCAGGACTTTATCCACCCCCAACCCCCGCCAGCGGGGGACAATTTGCGATTGTAGAACAATCTCCCCCGTTGGAGGGGGCGCAGGGGGAGGAAGTTGCTCACTAACAAATAGGTATCATTTCTCCTAAACAAAACTCACGTTAAGTACGAGTTGACGATCCGCAGAAAGTCGAACGTTTTTTCGAGGGAGAAAAGGGTTCGACTTCACGAAATCGGTCGATTCTGAGGCTTTCAAGCAGCTATTTGGCTTTCGAACATGTGAACCTCCTCAATTTTGAAACATGAAAGCCACTGCACGTTTGTCTTCTCGTACCTTCTTTCTGCTAGGCCTTGCTTGTATCAGCGGGCTCCTGATGTCTCCCAAATGGATGCTGCCGATTGCTCCCTGGATTCATTTCGCGGTCCTGCTCCGCTTTTATCGGGAGCACAATTGGAAGGGATTCCTCTTGTCCATTCCCGTCCTGACCCTCTCCTCTTTCCTCGCCCAAGTCAAAGTCATTCCTTTGCCAGATTCTGCGGTTTGGGTCATGATGCTGGTGGGGAGTGTGATCGCATTGATTCCTTATCTCCTGGATCGACTGCTGTACCGACATCTCCCTACCTGGAGTCGAAAATAGAATTACCGGTCTGTGGATCTACACCTTCAAATGGAATCAGGAAGAAGGAGCCTAATGGTTCCCCTTCCTTC
>JBCCCJ010001192.1:0-2615 GCA_039033615.1 Bacteroidota bacterium | reverse complement strand
GTATCAGTTTTTGGCATTACCCGGCTGTATGACGTGGTATTGGACGATAGCCTTCAACAATTCCGCCTTCAACCATTGATGGAATCCCGGCCTACTTCTCAGACCGAAGTAGATAGCCTGGCTCAACGGATCAAGGAATTGCCTTTCTACGCGGAATTGCTATATGATGAAGAGATCAACACCACCCTGCTGGCGATCTCGATGGACGCGGATCTCCTCAACACCGATCAAAAGGTCCCCATCGTCAATGGCGTAAAAGCGCCTATCCGGGAATTTGGGCAGCAATTCAACATGGAAACCCGCTTTGCTGGCCTGCCTGTCCTCCGAGTCAATATGCACCAAACGGTCAAACAGGAACTGTATCTGTTCTTAGGGTTGGCCCTCGTCGTTACCGCTATGACGCTGTTGGTCTTTTTCCGCTCCTTCTATACCGTGCTTTTCCCCATGATTGTGGTAGGAAGTGTGATCATTTTCTCTATGGGCCTGATTGGGCTCTTCGGATACAAAATGTCTCTGATCACGGGCATCATTCCTGCCTTGATCACCGTGATCAGCATTCCGAATTGTGTATATCTCATCACCAAATATCACATCGAGTTTCGCCGGACCAGAAATAAGATGAAGTCGCTCATTCTGGTGATCGAAAAAATTGGCATCGTAACCGTTATGACCAATGCCACTACAGCCATTGGGTTGGGCGTGCTGGCATTTACCGATATCCAACCACTGAGGGAGTTTGGGGTAGTAGCGGGCTTGAGTGTAGTAGCCGCTTTTTTCATCTCTCTGCTGCTCATTCCGGTTGTATTCAGCTTCTTGCCTCCTCCTAGTCGATCTCAGACCAAACACCTCGATCGCCGCAGCCTCAGCTTTGTGATTCGAGCCATCGAACGAACCGTGATGCACCGCCGTTGGATGGTGTATACCGTAAGCCTGATGGTGACGGGATTGTCTCTTTGGGGCATGACCAAAATTTTGCCGGTCGCCTACATGGCGGACGATATTCCTCAGGACAGCGAAGTCCTTACAGATCTTCGCTACATCGAAGATCGCTTCAATGGTGCCCTCCCTTTTGAGATCATGGTGGATACCAAAAAGCGAGGCGGAGTTCTGCGGCGGAGAGCCATTCAAGACATCAACAAATTCCAGGAGCGCCTAGCCCAATACCCGGACGTTTCCCGCAGTTTGAGTGTGGCGGACTTCGCCAAATTTTTGCGCCAATCTTTCTTTGGTGGTGGTCCAGAGGCCTATGACTTACCTACCCGAAATGAATTCAACTTCATTCTCGATTATGCCCGCAATACGGACCTCATGGGCAATCTCGCCATCTCCAAGAGTTTGGTAGATACCACCGGGCAGGTTACGCGAATTTCCGCCTCGGTAAAAGACATCGGTTCGTTGGAAATGGATCGCCTGGTGGACTCCGTCAAGAAGGACGTAGCCGAAATTTTCGATCCAAAACGCTACGAAACTGAAGTAACGGGCACCACCCAGATCTTCATCAAAGCCAATGAGGCGCTGATCGAAAACCTGCTAAAGAGCTTGCTGATCGCCTTTGGCGTGATCGCTATGCTCATGGGCTTGCTGTTCCGTTCTTTCCGAATGGTCGCCATCAGCCTCATTCCCAACCTGCTTCCTCTCCTCATGGTAGCTGGTCTGATGGGCTTCCTCGGAATTGCCCTCAAGCCTTCCACCGCGCTGGTGTTCGGCGTAGCTTTTGGGATTGCCGTGGATGATTCCATCCACTTTTTGGCTCGGTACCGTCTTGCCCGCAAGCTCGGCAATCCCGTCAAGCATGCCATCATCAACTCCTATCGAGACACGGGAATCAGCATGATTTACACTTCGCTGATTCTCTTCTTTGGGTTTGTGTCCTTTGTGGCTTCTGATTTTGGCGGCACCCAAGCACTGGGCTTGCTGACTTCCATTACCCTCGGGATCGCGATGTTCAGCAACTTACTCCTACTGCCGGCATTGTTGATGACTTTTGACAAAGAAGCTACTGCTCCGCCTATGCCAGGTGAGTTGGAAAGTCTCCGAGCGGACAGCTTGGTTCCTCCCCCAGACTTGCCGCCATCTCCCCCAGAAGGCAAAGACTCAGAACAGCCTGAGCAGAAGGTTGCTGATTAGCGGACCTTTATAGATGGAGACATCAGTCCTTCTAGGTATGTTTTAGTGCAACCTATCTCCACCATTGGAAAGCTATTGGGCTTGACGTTGACCAAGTGGTTCGTCGCCTTCCGCGGGACCTACTTCTTTGTCGGCAAAGAAGTAGGCAAGAAACCGCCGAAGCCCCATGCAACCCACTTGCCGCCCCAGCACCTCGGGCTTCGTGTCCTACCCGCCTGTGTGGTGAATGGCTTTGCCAGGAAGATCCACAGGGACTGTCATCCAACAGGCTGTTTTAGGTGCATGGACAAGCTCATATAATCTAGGAGAATTGTTTCATTCCCACAGTATTAAGTGATACTTGAAAAATAACTTCCTCTTTTCGCGCGGTTATTTCGTTTCAGGTCCCATTCAAGTCTGGGGAAGGGGCCCTAGACTTGAAGCAAAAAACCGACTTTGGTTCCGATATTCGGAATAAACTAAGCCAAGGGAGGCTTTTTTTGACGAAG
>JBCCCJ010001191.1:0-2620 GCA_039033615.1 Bacteroidota bacterium | reverse complement strand
GGCTGTAACTTTTTTCCCATGTCCCCCTCTTCTCCTCTCTTCCAACAAGCCAAACAGATCGTCCTTGGTCAGACCGTCCCCTTGGAGGAATTTCAACGACTTGCAACCTATATCCATGAGCAATGGCAGGTGAAATTGATCTCCGGGGAGGTGTACGAATATGTGCAGCTGAGTTCTCCCATGCGCCTACGGCTGATTTTTCCAACAGCTGCGGATTTGACACCTCTGCCCGTATTGTGGAGCGATCAGGTTGCCCAGATCGGTCAGCCTTTTTTGCAGATCTTGGAAGAGACCGGGATCAATCGCTATCAAGTGTGGGATTTGTCTGATCTGAGGGTGGATTATTTCCTGTTCGACGAATTGGCCTTCCAGGAATGTATCAATCAGGTAGCTATCAGCTTGGTGCAGCAAGAATTTACGGAAGAAGGCGTCTGGCAGATTCAGCGCTTTTGGAAAACTTTTACGGTCTTTTATCACACCGATAAGCAGGTAGCATCTCCAACTTCCACGGGAATCAACGAGCAGATCAAAGAACGACTCCGGGCGCTTGCCTGCGAACAGGACCCCTTCGACACTTTGCAAGAGCGAACGATCAACGTACGGTTTGACAGCAAAACCAATTATGAGAAATCGGGGGGTGGGCTGAATTACTATCGGTGAGGGACTAGGGGTGAAAAATTCATAAACCGCAAAATCTAAAATGAAAAACTCAACAGGTAAAAGTTTGCCATGCAAATAGGAAGCCTTCTCTTTGGGAAGTAAATCATGTTCTCAATGGGTTTGCAACCAATTCCCTCCAAGACCAGTACACACAATCATCCATCAAACGAGAATCGAAATCATGAAGCTGTAATTTCTTCCCCCACCATATTTGAGGCAACATCTTTTGCCGATGGTTCCATCATTTCAGGAAGAAATATACATGCTAATTCTCCAGGATCTTTCCTATTCTCATCCCAATCAAGATGTGCTCTTTGAGCAGCTATCCCTTGTAGTTCAACCACAGGAGAGGATGGCGTTGGTCGGCCCAAACGGGGTCGGGAAATCCACCTTGCTTCGAGTCATTGCGGGTGATTTGCCTCCATCTCATGGGCAATGTCAGGTACCGCGTACTCCCTATTTCGTCCCGCAATTGCTGGGACAACTGAATCACCTGACGATTGCTCAGGCGCTGAAGGTGGATGAAAAACTTCGTGCCCTGCAAGCCATAGTCGAAGGAAACGTCAGTGAACAGAATTTTGCCATACTGGACGATGATTGGACCATTGAGCACCGCTGCGAAGAAGCGCTGGCACAATGGGGGCTTCCTCAACTGGACGTAAATCAAGGCTTTGGAGAGCTGAGCGGAGGGCAGCAAACCAAACTCATGCTGGCCGGGATTCACATTCATCAGCCTGATCTGGTCTTGATGGATGAACCCAGCAATCACCTGGACGTCGCCGGTCGGCAACTGCTGTATGATTTCATTGCCGCTACCCATTGCAGCTTGCTGATCGTCAGCCACGATCGGGCGCTATTGAATCAGATGTCCACGATTGGAGAAATGAGCCGAAATGCCATCCAGATCTATGGAGGGAATTACGACTTTTATGCGGAGCAAAAGCGGGGAGAACGAGAAGCCCTCCAGCAGCAATTACAGGATCAGGAGAAGGAGTTTCGCAAAGCGAAAAAGAAGCAGCGGGATACCCTAGAACGGCAGCAGAAACTTGATGCCCGAGGAAAGAAAAAACATCTCAAATCCGGCACCCCCAAGGTGGTCATGAACCAACTCAAAAATGCTTCTGAAAGAAGCACCTCTAAGCTGAAAGCCGTTCATCAGCAGAAGATCGAGGGGATCCATCAAGACCTGCAAGACCTTAGGACTGCCTTACCCGATCTCGATCTGATGAAATTTGGGCTTCAGGCTTCTGGTTTGCACCGAGGGAAGCGATTGTTTCTCACCGAGAAGCTGAATCACAGCTTTGGAGAAACGCCCCTTTGGCAAGAACCGCTGGATGTAGAAATCAGCAGTGGCGAACGCATCTTGATTCAAGGAGGAAATGGCTCCGGCAAAACCACTTTGGTCCGGCTGCTGCTGGGAGAATTGGCACCTAGCCTTGGCAACATTCTGCGGGCAGACATCCAATCTGTCTACATCGATCAGGCCTATTCCTTGATAGATCCAGATCTGAGCGTGGCGGAGCAAGTGCAACAATTCAATACCTCCGGCTTGCTGGAGCACGAAATCAATGTGCGACTGGCTCGTTTTCTTTTTCCGAAATCGGTCTGGCATAAGCGATGTAGTGCCCTGAGCGGCGGCGAGCGCATGCGCCTATTGCTCTGTTGCCTGACGACTCGGGAAGTCGCCCCTGACCTCTTGATTCTCGATGAACCCACCAACAATCTCGATCTCCCCAATTTGGACATTCTCACCCGAGCCATTCAACAGTTTCCGGGCAGTCTGCTGGTGATTTCTCACGATGCGTGGTTTTTGGAGGAAATTGGGGTGGAGCGGAGGATAGAGTTGGGATGAACTTGCAAGGACCGCAGGAACATAAGGAAGAGGGACTGGAATCAGGGCTCTCTAGAAAACCCGGTACACCGACTCGCAGGCCACTGCTTCAACGGCTTGCTCTTCCAG
>JBCCCJ010001190.1:0-2625 GCA_039033615.1 Bacteroidota bacterium | reverse complement strand
GTACGCCCCAGCATCTCACTCATCGCTGAGCACCCATGTGTCTTTCGTTCCACCCCCTTGGCTGGAATTCACCTTGGGAAATTCACCCGTTGAGCAACGAACTGATGCCAAGTGAATGTCAAGCATAGAGAGATACGCCTGCCTTTTCATGCCAATTCGGGGCTTCTTTCTCTTTGGCATGTGAAAGGAAAGGGTAGAGAAAAGAACGAAGGCCCATGCGCAAGCATGGGCCTTCTGAGTGTGCAGAAGCAGTAGGATCATTTGAGAATGAGCTTGGTCCGATATCGGAAGCCAAACGCATCGGTAATTTCTACCAGATAGAGTCCGCTGCTGAGTCTGCCCCGAGGCAGTTTGACTTTCCGTTGGTTGAGCTGATCGGCCTGCCAAACCACGCCACCATTCGGGGAGAGGAGGGTGACCGATTGGATTTCTACCAAAATGTCAGAATTGGTTTTGTCTTGGAGGATGATCGTCCCCTCGTTGACCATCGGGTTCGGATAGGCTTTCACCTCTAGGCGATCATCTTTGGCCAGTTGCAACGCATCCGCAATCACGTTCACGACCGTGTTGGTGATGATGGGTTCATTTTGGTCGAAAACGATCGCCGCTCGGTTGTGGATTTCTGTTCCAATGGTGAGTCCTTTTTTTGGCCGGATTCGGAATTGAATGAAGCCGTGGCTATTCGGTTCGTCAGAAATACTATCGGGCAAGTTGATGTTGCGGAAGGTCCAGCGGAAGCTCCCTTCTTCAGAGATGTCCAAGGTGGCCGGATGACTGGTGCTCAACAATTTGAACGTGGTCAAATCCAGTTCTGCTGGAAGGGTGTCATGGACCGTTACCAACTGCGCTTCACTATTTCCGACATTCTGGAAGCGGATTCGATAGATCAGCGTATCAGAAGTCGTGATGGCTCCTTCTGGGAATACCAGGATGTCATTCGGGTCAAAGGACCCCTCAACAGTACCGGTTTCCCGATAAGAGTTGTTGGTTGAATCACAATCAGCCGTACTGCTGCTGATGCTGGTTTCATAGCTCAGTTCATCGTCAATTTCGGTATCGTTGGAAATGGAATCCACGATTTGGATGGTGAACGCACTGCGAGGGGCCATCGAGCCAATCAGCCAGGTATAAACCGTTCCCTCGGAATCCGTAACCGAGTAGTCTTGGGGTTGAGAGAAACTCACCGGAATGATTTCTGGAGGAAATCGGAGATCCAGTTGGGTACTGCTGGCGGTTCCAACCCCATCATTTTGATAGGTTAAGGTGTAGATATGAGAAGAACCTTTGCGCATCGCTGAGCTAGCGCCTCCCACTACCAAATCTGGCCCTGTACAAGGGGTGGTCAAGCCAAAGCGTTGTTCTGGCGGGGTTTGCCCTGTGGAGATGGTAACGCTGTTCGAATCAGAACAGGTAGCAGTCCAGTCTCCTTCCACCTGTACTTCCACCCCGTACTCCCCATCATTGAGATAGGTGGTGAATTGCCCATTGCTATCCGTAACCGCGTAGCGGGGCCCCGGCTGGATCTCGATCATCACGTTTGGTAGAACGACTTCGGTAAGGCTGTCCCACACGCAGTCTTCGTCTTCATCGAAATAGACCAGCCCTGTGATTGGGGTACCTGCATTTTCTGTGATGCAAACTTCCTGGTTAATCGCCTGATTGGTCATGACTTGTTCGATGCCAGAAGGCCAGGAGACCACGATGGAATCAATGCTGGCATCCACCCCCAAGCCAAAGTGCGCCTTGGCACCGGATTGAATCCGAGAACCGCCATCAATGAAGCGGGTTTGCCAGCCCAAATCACTCTTCACTTGTATTCTCGCCCCGATCCCAGAGGAATTGGAGTTGGTTCCGGTGAGGCAGACAGACACCCAGTTGGCACACGCCCCTCGGCTATTTTTGTAGAGACTATTTGCCTCAGAACTGTGGTTGGCCACGAAAATATCGAGGTCGCCGTCTTCGTCCAAGTCATTGGCGATGACTGCCAGACTGTTTTCGGTTTCCTCCATGAAGTCCAATTCCAGGTCCCAAAAGGTCCCGTCTCCATTGTTCATGTAGAGTCGGTTTTCTTCTGCCTGGTCATTGGCCACAAAGAGATCCAGGTTTCCATCGTTGTTCAGGTCCATCCAATGGCACCCGTGAGAGTTATCCAGATCGGTGGTAGGTCCGGTGAGGTTCAACTTTGAGAAGGTCCAATTTCCTTGGTTCTCATACAGGGCGTTGGCCTGTTGAGAAGCATTCACCACGTACAAATCAAAGTCTCCATCATTGTCAAAATCTCCCCACGCACTGCCTACTGAGGCCCCGCCATCGCTCACGATGACTCCGGTTGTGATGGCCACAAAGGTTCCTCCGTCGTTTCGATAGAGAGAATTGTTCTCGTCATTGTTGTTGGGGATGAAGACATCCATGTCTCCGTCCAGATCGACATCGGCCCAGGTAGCGCCAATGGAAGAGGAGGCTTCTAAGCTCAAGGCCGAATTGCTAACCTGGGTAAAGGTCCCATCCTGATTGTTGCGGTACAATTGATTGAAGCGTGTCCGGAAAATGTCGGTGAAGAAGACATCTAACCAGCCATCGTTGTCATAATCAATCCAACTGACGGAGTGGCAATAGCCATTGTAG
>JBCCCJ010001189.1:0-2628 GCA_039033615.1 Bacteroidota bacterium | reverse complement strand
TGTCCACCCATAAGTGGCTCATGTTTCTGGGGGTAATTCTGTGGTTTGGGAGTCGAGGCGCAAAAAGGTGGGTACGACCACAAGCCTGAAAGATCACTGCTTTACATGATTCACTACCGTCCAAATGAGGGAAGCGCCTAATTTGGCAGTACGTTGATCTTGATCCAATACCGGATTGAGTTCGCATACGTCCAGCAATACCAATTTGCCGGATTGAGCGATCATGCGGAGGAGGGGCAACACCCTGGCCGGGTCCATGCCAAGGGGATTCACGGCGCTCACCCCTGGGGCAAAAGCACCTGAGAAGCCATCCAAATCAATGGTCAGATACACCATATCCAGACCCTCCAAATAGTTCGCAACTTTTTGCAACAATTGATGGATGGGCAACAACTGCACTTCTTCTGCACTGATCCATTGGACTCCTAGATCTCGGGCAGTTTGAAACAAAGAGGTCGGATTGCTCATGGCTTGTACACCTAGACAACAATAGTGGAAGCTAGCCCCATGTTGTTGGCACCATTGGGCCGCCTGAAAAAAGGGCGTGCCAGAGGTGGCCTGTGGGTCGGGTTTCCGCAAGTCAAAATGAGCATCCAAATTGAGGATGCCGAGCTTGGTAGCGGCCCCATGTGCTTTTCGGAGTCCCAAATAGCTGCTCCAGGCCGTTTCATGTCCTCCTCCTAAGACGATGGGCAAAGCCTGACTCTGTTGAACCCCTGATATGGCCTCAGCAAGGGCTTCCTGTGTGGTTTCCAAATCGCTGCCTTCCACAGTGAGGTTGCCTCTATCTACCAAAGCAGTAGCCGGGGATAGCCAAGGCAAACCAGACAAAGCCTTTCGGAGGGCATCCGGTCCCGCAGCTGCGCCGATTCTTCCTTGATTGCGCCTCACCCCTTCTTCTGAACAAAACCCCAATAGCTGAATGGGAGTCGTTGGAGGGGAGAAAGCGTTTTGAGCCTGAACGACCTGATACCAGCGTTGGTCACCGGGAGCATCGGTGCGACCCGTCCAGATACTGGGGTCAAAAGGAGAAAACGTAGGGGACATGCGAAGCAAGTAATAAGTGAAAAGGCAAGGAGAATGGTTTGGGAAATTGCAGAAATCCCGCGAACTTTCCAGAGAAAGCAAAACCACCCTTCGTTTCCCCCCGACGATATGCGACAAATTGATTTTCTGGACATTGTCAGGCAAGCCTGGTATGCCTTTGACCGCCAGCGGCCGCTCAGCAGTGTTTCAGATATCAGTGCCAAAGTCTCCACCAATCATGTGTATCGGGCTGAGCGAAGCAATGGGGACATCCTCATCGCCAAATTGTCCTTTTTTGGGAAATACGAGCACTTCGAAGAGGATCACGCCATCATCAATGAATTGGCTCAATTGCTTTCACCTCCCTATGAGCAGGTGCTGGCCAACTCGCTGACCCGATATGGGAAGTTGTTTACCTATCGCCATCAGGAAAAAGACCTGGACATTTGGGTGGTGTTTTATTTGCCAGTGGACATTCAGCGACGCGTCCCCAAAAAGTTGAAGGAGGCAGATGTCCCCAAACTCGGCGCGGAAATTGCCCGCTTTCATGCCGCTTGCGACAGTGTGGTGGAGTTTTTACCTCCTTCTTCTAAAGGCATGGCGTCTGATCTACAGGATTTGAAAAATTACCTCAATTCTGATCAGGGTCTATTTCGCTACCATGGGTACGCGAGCTATCTCGTGGATCAGTGTGATCAACTGTTGGAAGCCTTGCAGACGCCGATGTTTGAGGCTCTGAAGGCGATTCCGGTTTTTGTGGATTGGAACATTGGTAATTTTTCCCTCACGGAGGATTGGCGTTTATACAGTCGCTGGGATTATGACTGGTTTCGGATGAGTTCCCGAACCATGGATTTCTACTTTTTTAGCCGGGTGGTTTCAGAGGGAGGGGATCAAACGGTGTTTAGCTATGTGTTGGAACCCTTGCTCGCAGACCGATTCGTGAGTTTTTTGAAGGCCTACCACGCCGTTTTTCCTTTGACTGAGGGAGAAATTCGTTTCATCAAAGAGGCCTACCGATTCTTCATTCTGCATTATGTGATTAATTTTGGGGAACATTTTTTCCACAGCATGTACGCCAATCGACTCCAGCAGGAAGCCTGTGAAAAATACTTGCCAGAGTTGGAGCGTTCTTTTGAAGTGGAACGATTGCTGTCCATTCTTTCTCCCTGATCTATCTACTACTTATGACAGCTTATTGTAGTAGCCTCATTTCTAAACGTTTGGGAAAATTCGTTTTGTCTGCCACGAATACACGAATTTTCTTCTCGCTAGTCCAGATTTCGTGGAAATTTGCTGCGCCATGAGTGTGGTTTCTTTCCTCGGCGAATGCCACGAATTGGGAATCACAATTCTATTTTTGTATTTAATTCGGAAATTCGTGGCTTTCTTTTTCCTTTGTCATATCCAAGGAGAATACGGAAACCCAACATCTAGGCTTGCAATGACTTACCTTCGTCCATTGCTATCTTTACCATATGAATTATCCTTCATTCCTCTCTGTAGCTTCTCAATATAAAGTTATTTTTTTCGATGCCTATGGAGTCCTGAAGACCCATGAAGGAGTCTTGCCGGGACTTCGAAAGACCCTGCGAGCCTTGA
>JBCCCJ010001188.1:0-2631 GCA_039033615.1 Bacteroidota bacterium | reverse complement strand
CGCGTCGCCGCAAGCTCCATCCGGCCGCGCACAGTGTCGAGATGGCTGAGCCTTGGTTCCTGGATGGCGTGAAGCTCATGTATCCAGACCTGACTGAAGCAGACATCCTTTCGGTCCACATCAATCGGGCCTTCAAAGTTCAACCTTTGCAGGTATTGAACTACTCTCAGATTGTCCCCAAGACCAAGACCCTGCATTCAGATTTTTACATCCTGAATACCTCTCAGTTTACCAACGATACTTTGAACAATAACTCGGTAGCTCAACACGTAAATCGGTTTGTCGAGCGTTTTGGTACGGAATTTTCTATACCTGCTACCAAAGAACGAGTATAACGACTAAATTCTGACCTTCACCCATGAGCAAGCCCTACGCAAGCCTCTCGCTAGACCTTGACGATCAGTGGACCTATATGAAAACCCACGGAGATCCGGGATGGGAATCTTATCCTTCCTACCTGGGATATTCAGTGCCCCGAATTTTGGATTTTCTGGATGAGCACAATACCAAGATCACCTTCTTCATTGTGGCTCAGGATGCAGCTTTTGAATACAACCACGACGTATTGGGAGAGATCTCTCGTCGGGGCCATGAGATCGGAAACCATACCTTTCATCACGATCCCTGGTTGCACATTTATTCTGAGGAAGAAATCAATGCAGAATTGGCGCGAGCCGAGGAACACATTGAGCGAGCTACGGGGGTCATTCCGAAGGGATTCCGAGGACCTGGTTTCAGCTTCTCTGACAGTGTGCTGCGAGTGCTGGCGCGTCGGGGCTACAAATACGATGGTTCTACCTTCCCGAATATCCTCAATCCGCTGGCTCGGGCCTATTTCCTCTGGACCAGTAAGATGACCAAGGAAGAAAGAGAAACCCGAAAGGGCTTGTTTGGAAGTTGGAAGGATGGATTCCGTCCCAACAAACCATATTCTTGGGAGACAGAAGGCTATAAGCTGCTGGAAATTCCGGTAACTACCATGCCATTGTTCAAGGTGCCGATTCACGCAAGTTATATCTTGTTTCTGAGTACCTACAGCAAAGCATTGGCATTGGCCTACGTACGCTTTACCATTGCGATGTGTAAACTGACCAATACTATGCCCTCGATTCTGCTCCACCCATTGGACTTCATTGGGTGTGATGATACCGAAGAGTTGAGCTTTTTTCCAGCTATGCGGGTAGAAAGTGGACCCAAGATTGAGGTGATGCACAAAACCTTTGAGTTGCTCAAAAAGAGCTACGATTTGGTCCCCATGCGGGAACATGCCCAGCGAGTCTTGTCCAAAGGCTCTCTTTCAGCCAAGGCAGTCCCCGCCATCAGCCGTCCGGCTTAAGATGGAAACTCATTCCCTGCAACGTCTAAGGTTGCAGGGAAATCCGTTCTTTTTGTTAACGTAAGATTTTTGGCAGATGGTGCATGATTCCTGTGAATTCATGTATCATTCTGAAAAACAGATGCTTTTTCTTCCCTTATTTGCATTGGAAACGCTACTAACGAAAGTAAGGAAGTTCTGATGAAATCGACCATTACGCCAACCGACCTAAAACATCCTTCTCGCATGAGCCAACTCTCTGAAGAACAGGCTCTCACTCTTCCGTTGATCACCCTGATCACGCCCGCCTTCAATGAGGCAGCTATCATCACAAAGAGTCTCAAAGACCTCTGTGAATACATGCCAAAGTTGGAAGACCGCTACCGCTGGGAAATTCTGGTGGTAAATGATGGAAGTTCCGACGATACAGGTAAGCTCGCAGATGCTTTTGCGGCTGATCACGCCAATGTCCGAGCGGTACATCACCGGGTCAACCGGAATCTGGGGGTGGCAATGCAGACGGGATTTCGACACGCAAAGGGAGATTTCATCATCGTCCTGGACCTCGATCTTAGCTACGGCCCCGATCACATCGAGCGCTTGATGGATGAAATCGAGGATACCGATGCGGATATGGTCATCGCTTCTCCTTATATGAAGGGCGGCAAAAGCACTGCTGTTCCTACCGGTCGTTTGTTGATGAGCAAAACCGTCAACCGACTCATGCGGAAGGCCTCTGCTCGGGACATTTACACCTTCACCACTATGGTTCGGGTGTATAAGCGGGATTTCCTTCAGACTCTTAACCTGAAGTCCAGTACCTACGACATCAACCCAGAGATTGTCCATAAGGCGATCCTGCTGCGAGCCAGAATCCGCGAGATTCCTGCCCACTTGGATTGGAGCTTCCAAACCAATGTCGGACGGACTTCCAGCATCCGCATCATCAAAGGAATTCTGGGGGGATTGATGACCAGCTTCATCTTTCGGCCTTATATGTTCTTCATGTTGATCGGATTGGCACTCATGTTGGTGTCGTTGTATATGATCTCCTGGATCTTTGTTCACACGTTGCAGGCCATTCCTACCCTGGAATTGACCGAGATGTACAATACCGCCTTTAGTCAGGCAGTGGCGACAGTCTTCCAACAGCGACCGCACTCCTTTTTTGTGGGAGGATTTTCTTTACTGGCAGCCCTCCAGTTTTTGGGGATTGGCTTCATGTCTCTCCAAAACAAGCGCTACTTCGACGAACTCTTCCACATCAATACGACGCTCAATCGACGTCTGCATAAGATGGAACAATAACATAGAGG
>JBCCCJ010001187.1:0-2632 GCA_039033615.1 Bacteroidota bacterium | reverse complement strand
GTTGAGCTTGCGAAATCCCGCTTGTCGAAGATACCGCCGAGCGGTGCGGGAAAGGCGACCTTACACTTGGACAACAAAAAACAAAAGGAATTCAAGAAGTGTCCAGCGGGGTGGTCATTACGTTTTGCCTTTTGCAGCGCACGTATCACTGAATCGACGAATTTACTGTAGTTTCTTCTCTCAACCCACTTCCTCATGATTCATCCGTTCCCAGAAATTCCTCTGCAAGCCGCCCCTCGGGCGCTGGATAGCCTACCGGTTTCCTTCAATACTGGATTGGTTGGCGCGTTGTTCTTTGGCTGGTTCTTCTTCGCAGGCTGCCTGCTGCTGACCGGGATCAGCTTGTGGCAAGGCAAATATGGCCCCATGGTGTTGTTGGTTCTCGGAAGTCTGGCTTCCCTCTACTGGCTACGCTCCACCAATGCAAAGATCAAGTTTCGTCAAGAAGCCTATCAGCACGGGAAAATCGTCAGGGCAGAAGTCGTCAAACTAGGCCGCCAATTCTCCGCCTTGAAGTCGGAGCGGGATTATACCCTGTTGGTTCGGCCAGCAGGTGCAAACGGCAATCAGACGCTGGTCAACATTGTCCATGCCAACGTCGGCCTGTGGAACTCCACGGAAAAAGGGGCGCAAATTGTGGGATTGGAACACGAAGGAAGATACTTCTTCGGAGAATCGGTGGGGCTGAAGTGGCAGATAGCAGTGGGTGAGTCGAAATAGGATTGAACACGAAATCATGGCTAGGTAGAACACTTCTCAGATCGCTATTCATTCACCCCTTCTCCTGATCCCGCTTCGTCCGATCGATTTTCAATTTGCGAACCTGCTTGGCTTTTTCGGCTTGCTCCTTCATTTTGTAGGGGCGAATGTTGACCGATTTGCCCTTGAGTTTGAGCGGGGTGTCGGAATCCTCCAACTGTTGAAAATCCCCTTGGCGCAGATCTACCGTGGTGTAGGTCTCGTAGATGGTGATGGTACCAATGGCTTGACCGTCGATGCCGCCGGCCTGGGTGAGAAATCCCACCACATCGCCTTTGCGGACTTTGTCCCGCTTGCCACGAGACAGCAGATATTTGTTCCAGCGTGCGTCCAATTCCGCGCGCTGACTTTTGAGCGGAGCCGCTTCGATCTCTAGTTTTTTCAGCCCGAGGCCGATCTGATGATGATGGCGCTGGAGATAGGCTTCTTCCCGATCACTGGCGACGAGGTTATAGACTTCGCCCTTATTGCCCGCTCGCCCAGTACGACCCACCCGGTGGAGGTAGTAGTCAAACATCTCCGGGATGGCGAGATTGATCACCGCTGGCAAGGCCTCGATGTCGAGACCACGCGCCGCCAAATCCGATGCCACCAAGTATTGGATGTGGCCTTCCTGAAAACGCGTCAGGATGTTCTGCCGCTCTTGCTGCTCCTGATTGCCGTAGTAAGATTCCGCCTGCCAGCCGCAATTGCGCAGCAGACTGGTGATGCCAAAGACATCCTCCCGCCGCCGACAAAAAATCAGGGCCTGCGAAATCCGCTGCTGTTGGAGGAGTACCACCAAAAAGGGCTCCCGCTTGCCCTTGGCTTTGGCTTGCCAAAAACGAATGTTGCGGAGCATGTCCCGGGGACTGAGGCGAATGGTCGTCAGACGACGGAAGCGTTCCCGCATCATCGCCTCCGCATCCGGCGAAATGGTGGCGGAGAAAAACCCGACTTGAATCTTGCTGCTCAGTTTGCCAATCACTTCATCGAAATCCCGCTGGAAATTCATTTCCAGGAGTTTGTCCCCTTCGTCCACAATCAAAAAGCGGATGTCCCGCCAGAGATAATCATACGGATGATGAGCCAGTACATCCCGCAAACGGGCTGGAATCGCCACCAAAATATGGGGATTTTTTCGGATGGCAGAATGGCTTTCTTCCATGCTTACCCCCCCGATGACGGACTCCACCTGAAGTTGCTCTCCTTTGAAAAAGCTCCGCAAGGCCTCCGTCACCTGAATCGCCAACTCGCGAGAAGGCAAGAGAATCAGCGCCTGGGTACTCCGTTTGAGCAGATTCAAGCGCGAAATCAACGGCAGGCCATAGGCGGCAGTCTTGCCCGTGCCCGTAGGGGCCTCGACGATCAGGTTCCGCTTTTGAATGAACAAAGGAATCACCTTGTGCTGCACCTCGGTCGGTCGCCGATAGCCCAGCGCTGGCAGTTGGGCCAGCACGCGCTCGTGCAATTCGTAGCGTTCAAATTTGGGGGTGGGCCTCCATTCCATACTTCACAATTTCTGTTGCTGCCGACAAAGGTACGGAGGTTTTTCGGATCTGGCTTCGTAGGTTTCCAATGGGGCGTATCCCAACATGTCGCAAGCCCCACATGAAGCAAACGTTTTTTGCCACGAATGCACGAATTTTTCCTTCCAATTCCTTCATTCGTTGAAATTCGCTGCGTAATTAGATCAGATGCTCTTGGGGCGAATAGCACAAAGTCGAACCCTCTACTTCTAGCCTGAATTCGTTAGATGGTTCGGCAGGCTCACCACAGGTCCGTGGCTGATTTTTTCATGTTACAGATTCCCTTTTGGGTAAGCGCGTCGACTTCTCGGGTCGTTCGGTCATTGTGACCGGGCCGGAACTGAAGCTGCACCAGTGTGGTCTGC
>JBCCCJ010001186.1:0-2633 GCA_039033615.1 Bacteroidota bacterium | reverse complement strand
GGCATTGGAAAAAACTCATGTGTTACCAATACCGCAACGAATCAGGTATTTGTCCAACTAAAACCTACTCCTGAAATAACGGCCACTCCGCCAGTCACTTGTGAGCCCCTGGTTTGTTTTGATTTTGAAATTTGTCCCAATCCGATCGTATTTATTAGTTCCGCTACTGATTCTATACAAATTTGGTTTAAGCCAGATATTACCTACGAAGATTCCATTGCTATCCCTTTCCCACTACCCACAAACTTCTGTTGGAATTATGATTCTATTAGTGGGCCAGGAGGACTTTCTGGTCCAGGGGTATATCAAGCAGTTTTTTGGACGGATGTCCTTTGTGGACAAAAATATGACACTGTCGAAATTCGCTATATCGACTCGGTCCAAATGGACATTTCGGTGAGCCAAAGTGAGCCCGATGGATGTGGCCCGCAGATTGTCTCCTTTGAAGATAGTTCCTTTGCCATCGGTAGTCCCCCTCTGCAATATGACTGGACGGTACTTCCCTTTCCGGCAAATGCTGACTATAGCTACCTAAACGGGACTGATAGTACCTCCGCATCACCCGAAATCCAATTGGATGGCCCGGGAGACTACACCATCATTGTGGAGATTACGGGATTTTGTGATGTGGTCACAGATACCTTTTTCTTCTCGGTCTTGGCGCCTCCCCAGATTGGTCTCACACTAAGTACTGATACCATTTGTGAAGGGGAGTGTGTGCTGTTTGACATTTCTTCGGAATTCACCAATGCGTCTCTGCTATCTAGCACCTTTAGTAGCGGGATCAATACCTTCTCTCCGGCTCCCCCTTTTCCGTATGATGAATGCTATCCGGCGGCAGGGGTCTATCCGATTTTGTATGTAGAAGAGAATATTTGTGGAATTGATTCTGTAGAGGCAGAGGTGGTCGTCAATGATCTCATCAATGCCAACATCAGCTATGATGTGACCGATGGATGTGTCCCGCTAGATGTCGCGATCACCAATACCAGTTTTCTAGATCAAGGACCGCCCTTGACCTATCAGTGGACCGTTACTGGCGGAGTACCTCTGGTAGATTGGAACTTCAGCAGTGGGAATGCCAATTCGGCTGAGCCCCAATTCACCTTTGAAACTGCAGGTAGTTATACCGTCTGTGTGCAGATCAATGGGATTTGTGATACGGTCGTGCTCTGTCAAGTGATCGAAGCCCGTGAAGCACCCGAGGTCTTTCTCAACCCCGCCAATAGTATACTGTGTCTGGGAGAGCAAGTAACCTTCAACTACGGTTCGCTCAACTTCACCAATGACATCGGAACTTTTGTGTTTGATCCGGGAATCTCTCCTCCTCAAAGCCCCCCATTCCCATCCCCTCAAACCATCACTTATGACCTACCCGGGGTCTACCCCGTGACCTTCAGCGAAACCAATAGCTGCGGGGCGGATATTGCTTCTGCTCAAGTGGTGGTGAGAGATACCATCCACCCTGATGTGAGCATTGACATCACGGATGCCTGTGCACCTTATACCGCTATCATCACCAACAACAGC
The DNA here is from genome assembly GCA_039033615.1 of Bacteroidota bacterium. Lineage (GTDB taxonomy): Bacteria > Bacteroidota > Bacteroidia > J057 > J057 > JBCCCJ01. Next base: position 1,103 of record JBCCCJ010001186.1, on the reverse strand, counting down.
TTCGTGCTGGAAGGCTCGCCCATCTTCTACTTATGGACCATTAGCGGTGGAGCAACGCTAGATGATCCGCTGGCCGCCTCTCCAACGGTTACGATTCCTCAAGCAGGCGACTACCTGCTGTGTGTAACCATGATAGGAGATTGTGATACGGTACAGATTTGTGAGACGTTGATCGGTCGGGAAGCACCAGAAGTAGCGTTACAGCCAGATTCCAGCATCCTCTGTGTGGGAGACTGCCTGGATTTGTTCACGGGCTCTTTGAATTTCACCAACACCACCGAGACGTTGATCTTCTTTGATGGAGTGAACTTTGTTCCGGTGGGCAGTGCGCCCGATACGCTGGAGGTGTGTTTCCCGCTGCCAGGGACCTATGAGTTGTTCTATGTCGAGTCGAATGTGTGTGGGATAGATTCTTCCTTCGCCTTTGTGGAAGTGCGCGATACGATTCACGAAGACATCGTTCCCGACACGACCAATGGCTGTGTGGACCTGACGGTGAACTACACCAACAACAGCTTCAGCTTACAAGGGCCTCCGATCACCTATCAGTGGACGGTGGATAATGTTCCGAATCCTGGTCCTGGAGATACCTGGGCATATGTGACGGGCAATGATACCAGCAGTGCGCCTAGCTTCATCTTCACTGCCGCGGGAGATTATTTGGTGCAGGTGATCCTGACCAACGATTGTGATGTGGACACCTTGAGTTGGGTGATTTCTGCCTTTGAGCCTCCGGTGGCGAGCCTATTGCCAGACTCTTCGATTTTGTGTGTAACAGACTGCCTGGATTTGTTCACTGGCTCGCTCAACTTCACCAACACGACGCAGACGGTTACCTTCTTTGATGGAGTGAACTTTGTGCCTATTGGCGGGGCCCCCGATACCATTGAGGTCTGCTTCCCACTCCCCGGCACGTACGATCTCTTCTACACCGAGACGAATGTGTGTGGGACTAGCGTGGATTCTGCCTTTGTCGAGGTTCGAGACACCATTCATGCGGACATCGTTCCCGACACGACCAATGGTTGTGTGGACCTGACGGTGAATTTCACCAACAACAGCTTCAGCTTGCAAGGTCCACCGATCACCTATCAGTGGACGGT
>JBCCCJ010001185.1:0-2635 GCA_039033615.1 Bacteroidota bacterium | reverse complement strand
GGCGCCGTGGCCTTCACCGGAAGCCTGGTCGCATATGGAAAATTGCAGGGACTCATCAATGACCGCAAAGTGCGCATTCCCGCGCCTACTGTGGTGAATATGAGCCTGCTGATCGGAACCCTGGGTCTGGTCGGCTACAATACCGTTGGGTCGCCGGATGGCCTGACCTGGATGCTGGTATTGCTGGGATTATCACTGGTCTATGGGATTACCTTTGTGATTCCCATCGGTGGGGCCGACATGCCAGTGGTGATTTCACTCTTGAATGCCTTTACCGGTATTGCGGCAGCCTTGGCGGGCCTGGTGTATGACAATCAGGTGATGCTGGTTGGGGGAATCCTGGTGGGTTCTTCCGGGACCATTCTGACGGTGCTGATGTGTGAAGCCATGAACCGATCCTTGTGGAACGTGATCGTGGGCGGGTTCGGTAGTGCGGGAAAAGCCCAGGAAGTCGATGGCGATCAAGTTGCTCGAGAGATCACCCCGAATGACGCCGCCATCTTGCTCCGCTATGCCAATCGGGTGATTGTGGTACCTGGCTACGGAATGGCCGTGGCTCAGGCGCAAAAGGTGGTGCATGAATTGGAACTTCTGCTAGATAAACACGGAGTCGATCTGTCTTATGCCATTCACCCGGTTGCGGGTCGAATGCCTGGCCACATGAATGTCCTCCTGGCTGAAGCGGATGTTTCCTACGACAAACTCCTCGACCTGGATGATGCCAACCAAGCCCTTTCCGATACCGATGTAGTCATCATCGCCGGGGCCAATGATGTGGTGAATCCTGCGGCAGAGGACGATCCTGGTAGCCCCATTTACGGCATGCCCATCCTCCAAGTCTTGCAAGCCAAAAACACCATCGTGCTCAAGCGCTCGATGAGTCCTGGCTACGCAGGCATTCAGAATCCGCTTTTCTTCCATGAGAAAAATCGCATGCTCTTCGGCGATGCCAAAGCCTCGATCAACAAATTGCTGGAAGAGGTGAAGATGTTGGAGTAATCGGTTCAAATCGGCTGCTCCATCGGGATTTCCTCTTGTCCAATCAGCACCGTTTTGCTGAAGGTTCCTTGCTTGGTGGAAAGCACGAAGGTATAGGCACCGGTTTCCCATTCTGAGGCTCGGAGGTCTACCTGAAAATTTGCGTCGGGCAGCAAGGTGCCGTTGTATAGCACCTGCAGCCGCTCATTCATCTCGTTGAATACCTCTAGCCGAATCCGCTGGCGGTAGGGGACGCTGACCTGGAGGTGGCCTTGCTGGGTGATCAAATTTTCACTGGCGAGTAAGAGCGGCGTTTGCGAATTGTCGTTGGTCCAAAAAATCAAGGGACTGTGGCACACATTTCCATCAACGCTGACTTGCTTGATTCGAAATATGTGTTCTCCCAGCGGCAAATGGGGCAGCTCATACTGGTAGGTCTGCAATTGATCTGGCTTGCGCTTCTTCTCCACCATGCCTACTGCCAAGAATTGGCTGCCGTTGTGGCTGTGTTCTACCTCGAAGCGATCCGTGCGCAACTCACTTAGGGTCTCCCAGTGAATGATCGGCCCTTCTCTTTCCATGAGGACCTTCCCTTCTTGCCATTCCACGGGAATCTCGCGATACCTGAGGAGTGCTGTACTTTTATAGGGTTTTCCCGGCAAAAAAACGGTTGCCTTCCCCATCACAAAAGGAGGCGCTTCCGTCGTCTGTGCAGCAGGGAGAAACTGAACCTGCACGTTCAGCAGCTCGCCTTGGGGCAACATCAATTGGTCGATGCTCAGCTGGTTTCCCTTGACAGTGGTGGTGGGTCTCGCCCAGCCTCCCTGAATGTGCACACTTGCCGGATCAATTTGCCAATCGCTTTCCGAAAGCTCCAGCACCAATTGGAGCGGCAACTCCCACTCATCCAAGGCGATGCCATCGAGGGGATTGCGAACCAAAATTTCACACCCCATCGCATTCGTTTTGCCCCATTTCCCCTCGGTCATCCGCGACTGAATGTCCAATTGCGGGAGCGATACCACAATTTCCGTCTGCTGCTGATGCGGCTCTATCGCGAATCGCTGCCCCTTCCAGAGATAGTGCGTTTGAATGTCCAACGGCTGAGAAGTGGTCGAAACCTTCATTTCTACCGCTACGCCCACCGTTATTCGATAGGCTTCGAGGGCTCCCTGCACGTCATATACCCACAACTCTCGTTCGCCTCCATAGGCGTTGGGGGTCCAAGAGGGAAGAGAGTCAGTACTTTGCAGACTCCCAGGGACAAAGCTCAGCCCCTCTGGGAGTTGACAATGAAGCGTGATGTGTTCTCCTTGATCTAATCTCTGCACCACCAATTCGTAGCGAAATTGCTCCCCCGGCCGAACCTGAGAGGTCAGTGGCCCTGCCGTTACCTCTGAGACATTCACGCCTAGATAAGAAATGTCCTGAACCAATAGAATGGCTGCCAAACTCAGAGCAATCCCAACCCCGGTCCAGAGAATCTGGTTTTGTCGAAGCCCTATGTGGGTCTCCTGCCGTGGTTGATTGGATAAAGAAGGGCGCTTGCTCATGCTGTACCTTGCTAGATATGGGATCTCTTTTGCAAGGTAATAATGTTCAAAAATTAAAATTTATCTACCTCAAACCATTTATTACATACAACAAAAAAATAATC
>JBCCCJ010001184.1:0-2636 GCA_039033615.1 Bacteroidota bacterium | reverse complement strand
TTAAGAATTTAAGTGCAGGTCTTCTGCGTTTTGCCGTTAAGGATAAAAAAGGTGGAAGAAATAAGAACACGACTATTGCCGAGCGAATGGTGGCAATTTTTTCCAAAACACGTGGGTCGTCCGCGCAATCCAAATGGAAGTAGTCCGTCCCAGATTGGTCCAATTGCCGAACCAGATCCTCTAATGGCAAGGTTTTATTGGAAAAGAGCGATGCAGATATCTTCATGAACGGCTATTGGTCATAGCGGAGGTGAAAACGAGAGAGATCCGGCGTCTTGGTTCTTGGTCGCTGCAATTCATATTCATAAACCGCCCGTCCCAGTTCTGCCAGGAATGGGAAACCAATCTCGTCATATTCATAGGTTTCATCGTTGAAAATCTGATTCTCATTCACGAAGATGGTCGCCGAAAGCAAGAATTCAACTTCATTCTCTACGTCAACGACATAGGCATTGTCGGTGAGGTAGCCGTAGGCCTGTCCCACTTTGTTGAAGATCCGAATCGTTGAGGGCATGGGCGCTTTGTTGTCTCCATATAGGAAGAACTTCACATAGCTATCGAAGTAGGCCGCAGGATCGTAGGCAGGATGGGTTGTTTCCCTAGGTAATTGGGACATATATTGATAGAGGAGTTGAAAATCTTTTTCGCTCAAATCAGGTCGCACGCCATTAACATCGTTAGGAAAAATAATACTCGTCAAAAAATCCTGCTGATCGGCCAATGGAAAAGCATTCTTGCGACTGAAATCCATGGGTTCAGAGATGATCTCTCCCCCTCTTTGCACGCCTTTGCCCCTCAGAATGGGTTCCGGAAAAGACAAGGCGCCTTGGTTTTCGGCAGCGGCTTGTTCATAAATCAATTCTTCTCCCTCCACAAATCGAATGGGATTGGTGTGTCGATTTTCCTCTCCACTCATGGCAATGGACAAGCGATGAGAAATTCGGCTGTCTTTCAATCCCAATTGCTGTAGGCGTTGATTGATCGGCCCTTGCCCGACAAATTCATACAACCGATTGAAGGCGTCATTGTCGCTCACCACGAATATCTTCCGAACATAATGCTCGATTGAGGGCATCCCATCAGGCGAAGTGCTATCGCGCCGAACCGATGTCTGCCCACTGAATGCACTGTCGGTCAACATGGTGGTTTGGGGATTCAGCCCATTGATCCCCATGAGTTGTAATTTCTCCAGGGCCATGACAGCCACCGGAAATTTCACCGTCGAAGCCGGGTAGAAATATTGCTCCGCATTCAGTCGGTAGCTATGGGAGGTAAAGATGGGCCGTTGGACGCTGTCTCGGTCTATTTGGGTATATAGAATTTGCAGCTCATACCTTTCAGGATCGGCCAGGACTTGGTCCACCACCTCTCCCCTCCCCTCCAATAAAGACAATATCAGGTTTTCCGGAGGTTGGGGCTCACAACTCATCAGCATGACAATGGATAGGCCTGCCAGGATACACAAAGAAAGAGATCTGATCATGTTCTCACCTTTTTTGCAAAACTAGCGGATTCCCTTCAAGAGTCAAGTTGAGAAATGGCAGGGGTGCAAAATTCACCTATAACACTGTTAGTTTTTATTTTATGAAAATTTTTATCTGGCTGGTTACGAATGGAAAAGAGTCGGGGACCAATGGGAGAATCAATTTATTCCCACTCACATGAAAGTAACCATTCAACGCCTTCCCCTCCTGGCCATCGCTTTGATCGCCACTCTATTCGTCAGTTCTGCTTTTAGCCTTGCCCCCACTCCCCCACCCTATCTGGTCGGCTCTCCAGGTCAGGGCATCAAAAAAGAAGTTCGGCAGCAACTCAGACGGGCTTATATGGCAGAGTATGGACGCCAGGCCAAGCTGAGCAAAATCGAAATTGTCAAGCACAAGGGGATCAACTGGCTGGCATTCCAAAGCGGAGGGACGGGCTCCCCTACCCTAGCCATTGAACTGAGCAAATTTGGAGACAAATGGGGATTTGGTCCCAATGCCGCCAAAAATACCTGTACGGGCTCGCCTTGCAGTTGGTGTTACTTTGACACCAGCAAAGGTTGTGTCTGTAATGGCGACGGTGGAGGCACCTGCAACCATACCCAAGAGTCCCTCAAAGGCATGGACCAGTTCAAAGAGGTACTGAGTATGTAGGGCTCTTTTGATTGAGAAACAACATGCCTGGCCGTACGGCCAGGCAATATTTTGAGAAACTTTTAACAGTGTAATATTTTATACAGCGCTAATTCATTCGAAAACTACAACCTGCTACGAAGATGGTGAAGACTCCACTGCCGACTTCTCCAAAGAATGCCACGCGGGGATTGGCATAATAGCGGACTCCCAAGGCAGCTCTCGGCACTCGCCAAATGCCAGATCGCCATTCATAGCCCCCCATCAGGGAAACATAAGGGTCAAATTTGGGTGCATCCAGTTCCACGTCTGCAAATTTTTTCAATATGGGGAGAATGTGTCCGTTGAACCGAACCCCGGCAGAGAAATTTCCCCCTGTTTCCAAGGCACAATTGGTGCAATTGAAGTAGCGATAGCCAATCCATGGCCCTAAGCTCAGGAAATCTTCCACCCCATAATCTACATACATCAGGAACGGCACACGGTAGGTTCCAGATTGAGCGGCAACTGCTGTGGCAC
>JBCCCJ010001183.1:0-2636 GCA_039033615.1 Bacteroidota bacterium | reverse complement strand
CGGCGAATCGCTCTGCGCTTCGTTTTTTTGAGAGTTGGTTCGGCATACTTCTGCTGTCGCTCAGCACAGGCGCTCCCCACAAGTCTTTGTCAATAGACAATCGCAGCCCGGAGGGATGGCATTTCGGTAGCAAATCGAAGAGAGAAGTTTGGAAGCAGGCGCGGAGCGACTGCCATTTATGCCGACATCACCAATGAATTTGTGAAATCTGACGTACGCCCCGTTGTACTGCCGATTTGGGAGATCGGCAAATGATTCGTAAGCTGCTGCCCTAATTTTCCCTCTGATGAAATATTGCCTTCCTTTGTTGCTGTTGTTATTTGCTTGTGCTGCTCCGACGGAAGGGGAACAAGCGCCGGAGCCGGAACTGATGCTTTCGGATGAGGCGCTGCTGGACAAATTGCAACAAGCCTGTTTTCAGTACTTCTGGTCGGGGGCGGAACCCAATTCGGGCATGGCTCGGGAGCGATATCACCTAGATGAGCCGGAATTGGACGCGCATGTGGTTACCTCTGGCGGGAGTGGATTTGGCATATTGGCGATCCTGGTGGGCATGGAACGGGGATTCATCAGCCGGAAAGAGGGGATCGAACGTCTGCAGAAAATGGCTGATTTCTTGGAAGGAGCAGATCGTTTCCATGGGGTGTGGCCGCATTGGTTGGATGGCCGGACGGGAGAGGTGATTCCCTTTTCGCCCAAAGATGATGGCGGCGATCTGGTAGAAACGGCTTTCCTGGCAGAGGGCTTGTTGTGTGCACGCCAATATCTGCAAGCCGGCAGTGCGGAAGAGCAGACATTGGCCAGCCAATTGGATGAATTGTGGCGCGGCATTGAATGGGATTGGCACCAAAACGGGGAAGCGGTCCTGTTCTGGCATTGGTCGCCGAATCATGGCTGGGACATGGATTTTCGTCTCACGGGCTACAACGAATGCTTGATCGCTTATGTGCTGGGCGCGGCTTCTCCTACTCATCCAATTGCACCTGCGGCCTATCACAAAGGCTGGGCGAGAGAGGGGGCCATCCGTACTTCTGTTACTCAGTATGGTCATGAACTGACGCTTTCGCACAACTATGCGGAGGCATACGGCGGTCCGCTATTTTGGTCCCACTATTCTTTTGTGGGGCTTGATCCACGTGAATTGGCGGATGCCTACGCCAATTATTGGACCCACAACCGCAATCACGCCCTGATCAATTATGAATGGTGTGTGGACAACCCCGAGGATCATGTCGGCTATGGCCCGAATTGCTGGGGCTTAACCGCTAGTTATTCTCCGGGCATCTTTTACTCCGCGCACCAACCGAACAATGATCTCGGGGTCATCACACCCACGGCGGCTTTGGCTTCCTTTCCCTACACCCCGAAAGAAAGCATGGCTGCCCTGCGTCATTTTCATGATGATCTGGGGGATCGACTTTGGGGCGAATACGGGCCGCATGACGCCTTTCATCTCGGTAACAATTGGTTCCCGCCGCATTACTTAGCCATCGATCAGGGGCCGATCGTGAGCATGGTCGAAAATCATCGTTCGGGTTTGCTGTGGGAGTTGTTCATGAGTTGCCCAGAGGTGCAGCGAGGGCTAGAAAATCTGGGATTTGAATGAGCATCAGGAGGAACTCCCTATCGAAAACGATCTTCCTCCAATCCTGTACGATCCTCCTCCTATTGAAACCTCATTTTGGACGAGAATCCCCCTTTGATTCCTCGATAAGGATTTATTTAAGGAAAATTCTACCTCTCAACTTTACCTCGACATGAACGTGACTACTCCTATGATTGCTCGTGTGGGCATTTTGCTATTTGGCATCTGGACCGGGCTAGGTCTGTATGCACAACCTTTGTACGAATTGCATTGGGCTGCTAGTGGCGATCCAAACTTCAGCGGAAGCGGAGGCGGCGCCTTGACGCAAACCCTGGATACGACCTGTAGCATGCTGGGTCTTTCGGTGACGGATACCCTGAATTCGCCGCTTGGTTCGTTCAGCCCTATCATCATCAATCCCCAACTTCCCGGTGGAGGAGGCGATCTGACGGATTTGTCTGGTAATATGTCTTTCCACGTGCGGGTGCGGAGCCGAGAAGCGGTTACCATGGGATTTTTGCTGCGCGCAGGAGATGGGAGCAGCGCCTTCCGAACTGATCGCTTGGAAACCATCGTTCCCGGAGATACTGCCAACTGGACCGAATTGACCTTTGCCTTTGATGCCACCACCATCGGGGGCTTTGATTCCACCGATCTGCGAGATGTGTGGCTCTATCTAGACCCTGGAACGGACAACTTTGCTGGCAATCAATTCTACTTTGACTACTTCACCATCGGAGCGGCACCAGATTCCGCCACTTTTTCCACCTGTCCAAGTGGGGATTCCACCGTCACCTACTCCATTTTGTATGAAACCCATTGGACCTCCTCGGCCAATCCTACCTTTGGCGGAAGTGGGGGAGCGACTTTGACGCAGGAATTGGATTCTGCTTGTAGCATGATCACCTTATCGGTTACCGATACTGCGAATGCGCCCTTACCGGCCTTCAACGCCATCACGATCAATCCCCAACTGCCCGGCGGGGGAGGAGATTTGACGGATTTGTCTGGCAATATGTCCTTCCACGTGCGGGTAAGAAGCCGAGATTCG
>JBCCCJ010001182.1:0-2637 GCA_039033615.1 Bacteroidota bacterium | reverse complement strand
TTTGATTCCTTGCTTGCAAAGAATCACTTCACTACCGTTATTTTCTATCTTTAATTACTACTACTTTTATGAAAGGAAACTACTATTATTCTTTTCGTGGAACGATGGATCAATGCTGGCGAATCACTTTTTTCGTCGGCTTATTGCTGTTGTTCCAAATCGGACTGGCCCAGGCTCAATCGGTTTCAGGTACAGTCTCAGATGCAGATGGGGAGCCTTTGGTAGGCGCCTCTGTATTGGTCAAAGGAACCCAAGTTGGGGCTTTGACTGATGACGCTGGTTCTTTTCGGGTGAATGTTCCAGCTGGAAGCAACACCTTGGTCATTTCTTTCATTGGGTATGATACCCAGGAAGTGGACGTGGATGGTCGCTCCTCTGTAGCGATTACCCTCGCTGAAGGAATCTCATCGCTTGACGAAGTGATCGTAGTCGCCTACGGCAAACAGAAAAAAGCTACCGTAACCGGTGCGGTTGTTGGAGTCGAAGGGGAAGACCTGATTCAATCTCCGGCCGTGGACTTGTCCAATTCGTTGGCTGGTCGCTTGCCAGGAGTTGTGGTTATCCAAAACAGTGGAGAGCCTGGCTTCGATGGGGCAAGCGTTACCATTCGTGGTACGAACACCCTCGGAAACAACAGTCCCTTGATTGTGATCGATGGCGTACCTGATCGAGACGGAGGTCTGGGTCGTTTGGCTCCTCAGGACGTTGCCAGCATTTCGGTATTGAAAGATGCCTCTGCCGCCATTTATGGGGCTCGGGCTGCCAACGGAGTCATCTTGATCACCACCAAGCGTGGGCAAAATGGCAAACCAACCGTTACCTATGATTTCAACCGGGGTTGGGCTCAACCTACCATTGTCCCTGAAATGTCAAGTGCGGTAGAATACGCCAACATCATGAACGAGTTGGGGATCTATCGTCGGGGGATGCCATACAGTGAATGGGGAACTGCCTGGAATGCCGTTCGTACGGATGGTACTTATACGTCCAGCACCGCCGGAGTGGGGACCATCAATGCGCAGTATGCACCTGCAGACGTAGCCAAGCATGCGGCCGGGGATGATCCATGGGGGTATCCCGATACCGACTGGTTCGATGATACGTTTAGAGATTGGGCGCCACAAGATCGCCACAACCTCCAGATTTCCGGGGGTTCTGAGGCAGTGAAGTACATGGCCTCTTTGGGATATGTATTCCAAGATGCGATTTACAATCAGTCTGCTACTTTCTACAAGCAGTACAACGCTCGGGTCAACCTCGATGCCCAAATCAATCCGTACATCAAAGCTACCGTAGGCTTGATGGCCCGTCGGGAAAACCGCAACTTCCCTACTGAATCTGCCGGAGCGATTTTCCGGATGTTGATGCGGGGCCGTCCCGTAGAGCCAGCCTTCTGGCCCAATGGCTTGCCTGGTCCGGATATTGAAAATGGACAAAACCCTGTGGTAATCACCACCAATGAAACTGGGTACGTCCAAGACCCTACTGATTACCTACAAGCCAATGGTTCTTTGGAGATCAGCAATCCCTGGATCGAAGGCTTGACCTTGACCTTGAGTGGGGCCTATGACATCAACCGCCGGAACATCAAAACCTGGCAGACTCCCTGGGAATTGTACTACTGGGATCGTCAGACCTTTGGGGATGATGGGAATCCTGCGCTGGTACCATCGGTTCGTTCCAATTTCCGGGATCCACGCCTGAGAGAAGAATCCAGCTCCGTGTTGAATACCAACCTGACCGCGATTCTACGCTATGACAAGACCTTTGGCGCTCACAGCCTTGGGTTGTTGGCCGGGGTAACCAAGGAAGAATTTTCTGGTCAGAACTTCTTTGCTTTCCGCCGAAACTTCATCTCTCCTGCCTTGGATCAGCTATTCGTAGGAGGAGCCGAGCAGCAAAACACCGGAGGGAGTGCCTACTACCGTCCACGCTTGGGCTACTACGGACGTGCTCAGTACAACTACGCCGAGAAGTACCTGTTAGAGTTCATCTGGCGGTACGATGGGTCGTACATTTTTCCCGAATCTGGTCGATTTGGCTTCTTCCCAGGAGTATTGGCTGGTTGGAATGTGTCCAACGAAGACTTCTTCAACGTAGGCTTTGTGGACTACTTGAAAATCCGGGGTTCTTATGGCCAAATGGGGAACGATCAGGTATTCTTCAATGATGAATTGCAGGAATTTGCTTACCTATCCGCTTTCGGATTTGGCAATTATCCAATCAATGGAACTGTGGTCAATACCCTCCGCGAGGTGGTACTGGCCAACCCGAACTTTACTTGGGAGCGCGCCAACAACCTCAACATTGGGTTGGACGCAACCTTGTTCAACAACCGCATCGACATCACCGGGGAATACTTCAACAACCGCCGGACGCAGATCTTGATTCAGGAGTCTGGTTCTACGCCTGCTTCTTCAGGGATCAACTCGCTGCTTCCTCCCGTCAACTTGGGTGAGGTGGTCAACCGTGGAGTTGATTTCAGCATCGGGTACAATGGCAATCCTTCCAAAGACCTCCGTTTCCGGGCGGGAATCAATGGTGGCTACGCCAGAAATGAAGTGATTTTCACCGATGAGCCAGATGCTGCTCCTGAATATCAGTGGCAGGAAGGAAAACCTTTAGGGGCTTTTCTGG
>JBCCCJ010001181.1:0-2645 GCA_039033615.1 Bacteroidota bacterium | reverse complement strand
TCAGTTTTTCTTCCTCAACCTGGAAAAAAATAACGGCGCGAAAAGGGGAAGTTATTTTTCGAGTGCTACTTGCCTAATTCTGCGAATCCCATTCCGGGCTTCCTTTTTCTTTCGTTTTCCTGCTTATTGAGCCTCAGACTCTGTCCTGATTCAGGATGGGCTTTCCCTTGATTGTGCCTCTATGAATGCTTCCTCCTTCCTGACGCTGCTGGTGCTGAGCTGCTGCTACCCTTTGGAGTCTCTCTTGTCTAGCGATGAACCTCCCGAAGTCGATGTGCTACAGTATCAGGTCTTCCTGGAACCGAACTTTGCAGATCAATCCATCAGCGGCCACGTCCGCATCACCTATCAGATTGCTTTGGAGGCGGAATCTGTCAGTTTTGATTCAGGAGATTTATTGGTAACCAAGGCAAAGGGGGACCATATCATGGGTTTTCGTCAAGAAGGAAAGCAAACCATCATTTCCCTTTCCCCAGATGCGCCCCCTCTACAGGAAATCGAACTGTGGTATCAGGGAAAACCCAAACGGGGACTGGTATTCCCGAAAGAGCAGCAATTGTATTCGCTCTACTTCACCAGCGATTGGATGGTTTGTAATTTTTCTCCGGTCGATAGGGCAAAGCTGGAATTGACCCTCCTTCTTCCCGAGGGGCTGACTTGTGTCGCCAGTGGAGAACTCCAGGAAAGCGCGACACAAGAAGATCACATTCGCTATGTCTGGCGGCAAGACTATGAGACGCCGGCCTATACCTACGGTTTTGCCATTGGGGCCTTCGAGAGTTGGGAGATCATGCAAGATCGCACCAAGATGGTTTTCTACACCGATCACTATTGCCCCGAGGACATAGAAACCATCTTTCAAACCAGCGGGGAGATGCTGGATTTCTTTGAAGAGATTTCTGGCATTCCCTATCCTCAAAGCAGCTATTCTCAGGTGTTGATCGGGGATCACTATCAGGAGATGTCGGGCTTTGCGGTCTTGAAGCATTCTTATGGCTATCACCTCCTCCTTGATAGCACCGAAACCCACCTTCTCTCTCACGAGCTGGCCCATCAGTGGTGGGGCAATCGGATCACTTGCAGAAACTGGCAGCACTTTTGGTTGAACGAGGGCTTTGCCACCTTTATGTCGGCGGCCTTCAACGAGCGTCATTTTGGAGCAGCGCAATACCAGAAAGACATCGCTGCTTATCGGGGCGTGTACGAAGCCATCCAAGCCAAAGGCGCAGACAAGCCGCTGGTCTTCCCGAATTGGAACAACCCTTCCCGAGACGATCGAAATTTGGTCTATTTCAAAGGAGCGTATGTCTTGCACTTGCTGCGAAAGGAAATGGGAGAAGAAGCCTTCTGGCAAGGAATCAAGGAGTATTCTCAAACCTACCTGGGGCAGTCAGTAACTACCGCTGATTTTCAGAAGGCGATGGAACAAGCGGCAGATCGGTCGTTGGTGCCCTTTTTTGAGCGATGGGTGTATGAATGAGAGGGCGATCTATCTTCTGTTAGTTTCTTTTCGCATGCCTACCGGATGAGAACATTTCTCTCATTTTCCGGGTTAACACCTCATCTTCCACCCTTTCTTCTTGCTCCCCTATGAAGCCTGAAAAGATTCTCGGAATGTTGTTGACAGGTTTCATCCTGATCGCCGTAGTAGGCATCATCATTCTTTCCATTGGCATCTTTGTGTATTCGATGTTTGAAATTGCTGGCCTACTCACCACGATCTTTGGGGAAACAACCGAAGAAGGAGAAGTCATTTTGAAAGCTCTGAAAGCGATCGACGCCGTCCTGCTGGGAGTGGTCTTTTTCATCATTGGATTGGGGTTGTTTGAGCTGTTTGTGCGCCCCATTGACAACCTCCCGGAATGGTTCAAAATCAAGAACATTGACGAACTCAAAGCGACCCTCATCAAAGTCATCGTGGTAGTCATGGGGGTTTCTTTTACGGGCCGAATCGTCACCTGGGATGGAGAGACAGATTTGCTGGGCTATGGATTAGGCATGGGAGCAGTTGTGCTGGCGTTGAGCTATTTTCTCCAGGTCAAAATCAAGGAGAAGGAGGTAGAGGCAAAATGATTGTTTATCCCTCAGGTCGCGATCAGCGACGGTCGGTATAAGAATAATTGGTCAGGAATGGAAAAAAGGTCTCTCCAATGGAGGGTACCGACACCTGTTCCGGTTGATTAGCGTGTACCTTTGCCAACAAGGAGCGAGCCAACGTCCCTCCAGAACTGATTTTCTTTGAAGGTTTTCATTTACATAATTCCAATGAAACTCACCAATAAATCAGGTATCTTTATCCATGATGAATCAGCTGTCAACAGACAAATATCAATCACAGATTAGAGAAGCAGTCAGACACTTTTGGGCCACAAGGGGTGCACAAAAAAACGCGAAACAGAAAAAATCTGATCAAGGGAATCGAGGGGCAGTTACAGGTGGAAAACAACTTCATGGATTTATTGAGCTGTTTCGTATTGTGTCGGAAGATTTTGGCGTACCCAATAGCTGTATTCACGTCAAAGGGAATGAGTTGCCTGGGTACTTCAGACCGACAAAGGATTGGGACCTATTAATCATTTCCCCCAACCATGAATTAATAGCTGCTGTAGAATTCAAATCTCAGGTTGGGTCATTCGGAAATAACT
>JBCCCJ010001180.1:0-2645 GCA_039033615.1 Bacteroidota bacterium | reverse complement strand
TTGTTTTGTGTGGTTTTTTTTGTTTTTTTGTTTATATTTGGCAGTTGTTTTCTGTTCGGTTTCATGTCTGTGTTTTGTTGTATGATGAAGTGCAATTCTTAGGGTTGATCGGGGTGGTTGAAGATTTTTCTGATCGCTTGGCTGCAGAGCAGGCGCTAGAAGAAAGCGAGGATCGCTTCAAATCTTTTGCCGAAAATCTGCCGGGGATGGTATACATCAAGCATCCGGCAGGTACCCATGTATATGGCAACCATGAGAATCTGGCTTTTCATCAGGTGGAAATGGAGGCCTATCAGACCAAAACTGCCTGGGACTTTCTCGACCCGGAACTCGCGAAGTTTGTAGAGGAAATAGATGTGAAAGTCATCGAATCCCAAACTAGCAGCCGAATCGACTTTTTCATGAAAGAAAGGGATCAGTGGATCCAGGAGTACAAATTCCCCATCGGTCAACACCTGATTGGGAGCTTTGCGATGGACATCACCGCCCAAAAGAAAGCAGAACTGGCGCTGAAACGGAGCGAAGAACAATATCGGAACATCACCAACAGTGTTCCAGGGGCTGTCCTCCAGTACAGATTGCAGCCAAATGGAGAAGAGGAAGTCATCTTTTCCAATCAGGCGGCAAAAGACCTGGCAGGGATCGCCCGGTTAGATAATAACCCCAATCTACAACGGCTGTGGCGCCTGGTACTGCCAGAAGATTTGCCAGATCTGGTGAAATCCATCCAGGAATCAGCTACCAAGCTGAAATTCTGGAACCACGAATGGCGCATTCATGATGCAGATGGCAGGCTTCGCTGGCTCAATGGAAGAGGAGTCCCCCGAACAATGAAAGATGGGACCATCCTTTGGCACAGTTTGATCCTGGACATCACCAAAAAAGTATCTACGCATGCTGCCCTTCAGGAAAGTGAGGCCCAACTTCGCTCCATCGCTGAGCATATCGGAGAAGTGGTCTGGCTGCGAGCGGCCGAATCCAGAGAGGTGCTCTTTGTGAATCAGGCCTTTGATACCTTGACAGGCTATTCAATAGAAAACGTATATGAGAACTCGGATTTTTTCTTTGATCTGATTCCAACCTCCGAGCAGGAGAAAGCCGCCAAGGCACTGGCTCACTACCGAAAGACGGGGATTTACAACGAGGAACATCAAATCATTCGGGCAGATGGAACCAGAAGATGGGTCTGGGTGCGACTCTTTCCCATCAGAAACGAGAAGGAGGAAATCATCAGCCATACCGGACTTGCGGTAGATATTTCCAAAAGAAAGGAGGCAGAGGTGATCCGCCAACGGATGGAGCACTTGGAAGCCCGAAACCAGGAAATGGAACAGTTCACCTATGTGGCCTCGCACGACATGCAGGAGCCGCTGAGGACCATCATCAGTTTTGCGGGCCTCCTCGACAAGCGACATCGGCAGGATCTGCCTTTGCCTGCCCGGGAGTATCTCCAGTTCATCTATGATGCTGCCCATCGGATGAACGATCTGATCCGGGAATTGCTGGATTATAGTCGCCTGGGCAAAGGGCGGATTACCGCTGAGGTAGATTGTGCAGAATTGATTCAATCGGTGTTGCAGGATCTCCATGCGACCATTCAGGAAGCCGAAGCTGAGATCATGGTGGAGGGCGCGCCCAGGGTATTGGGCGTGGAGAGAGAACTGCGGCAGTTGTTCCAAAACCTGATCAGCAATGCCATCAAATTTCGGTTCAAAGACATCCCACCGGTCATCCGCATATTCGCCCAAGAAGAAGAGGAATTTTGGCAATTTGGGGTCCAAGACAATGGAATCGGCATTCCGCAAAAGTATCAGGACCGAATTTTTCACCTGTTTCAACGCCTGAACCACCGGGATCAATATGACGGGACCGGGATCGGCCTGGCTCATTGTCGCAAGATCGTCGAACTGCATTACGGAGAAATTTGGGTCGAATCGGAACCCGAAGCAGGCACGACCTTTTTCTTCACCATCCGAAAATCTCAACCCGTACCCGTTGGGGAATTGCCCATTGCGGAGGCTGAAGTAAGCCCTCAGGAATGAGTGCCTTCAGGTTTTCTTCAAATTAGGCCCCTACCTTTGTTCCATGCGTATTTTGATCGTGGAAGACACGCCAGAGTTGGCAGACAATATGCTACGCTATTTGCAGCGAGAGGGGTATTCATGCAAACTGGGGGGCAATCTCAGAGAAGCCGAAGATTTTCTGGTGGATCACGAATTTGATTTGATGATTCTGGATTTGATGTTGCCGGATGGCGATGGCTTGGATTTGCTGTTCCAGATTCGGCGACAACATCAGGACTTGGGGGTATTGATTGTTTCGGCCAAAGGAGATTTGGATGACAAACTCACCGGGCTGGACCTTGGGGCTGATGACTACCTGACCAAACCCTTTCACCTCTCAGAACTCAATGCCCGCCTGAAAGCGATTTACCGCCGGAGAAAGATGAATGGCAGGCAAAAGCTGACCTGCCATGAAATCACGGTTGATCCCGAGACCATGGAGGTCGAAGTACACCAAGACCCGCTGTTGTTGACCCGAAAGGAATATGAATTGCTGTTGTATTTTCTCTCCAATCAAAATCGGATGTTGACCAAGCAGTCGATCGCGGAATATCTGTGGGGAGATCGGATGGACGTAAACGA
>JBCCCJ010001179.1:0-2649 GCA_039033615.1 Bacteroidota bacterium | reverse complement strand
AGGTAAAGCCGCAAAAGTCGCGTCGTCGTCACGCGCAATAAATTGGAAATCCGCATGCTCTAGCTTGGCACCTAAAATATACCTAATATCCTGAGATAATCTCTCAGCATAAGTGGTCAGTGCTGTAGGTCTCAGCTGGGAAACCTCCACAAGTCCGTATGATTCCCTCAATGGTCCAAGGCTGGTAGGAGCAAAGTTGAATTACGTTGGGGATCGACCCATCGGAGAAGGATTCAGTAGTTCCTTTATAGCCCAGTTTGCAGGAAACCGATTTGCCCCAAATTCTGAATTTGACCTGTATCATGAAGGCGATTTTCGCTTACGCATGCTGACAACTGGCGGCTTTTCGCCTGATGGGGTAAGAAGCGTACTCCCTACCGACTACGAGAAATTCTTCCGCATTCATGTTAGGGGAGTCAATAGTGATACCGTGCTCATGATTCAGGATAGCGTAGATTATCAGGTGTTGGGAGGCAGCTTACGAGTTGTTGGGTTGTCAGATCTGGGAGCCCCTGAAGGTGGAGATATTGTCTATGGAGATTGCTACATCGAAGACCGGGATAACTACATTGATATCATCCTCACTGGGGATACCGCTGCAGCCAGAAACATCCTATTCCTGGAAATCCCAAGTCTGGAGGGAGGATATTCCGCCTTTTACAGTCCTGGCGGCCCGGGCACGACTCCTTTTCCCGGAGAGGCCTATACCCAACCCGGCCCGAGGGACCTAGAGCCAGTGATCATCGCGCTGGACGACCCCATGCGGGTTACCTACGATGTTCGACCCGAAGTAGATTCTGTCGAATTTATCTCTTATAACACCTTCAACATTCCCTTTCTGCCTGAGGGGATCGAGTATGACCCGATGAGGGAATCCTTTCTCACCTCATCTGCTCTGACGGGAGCGATCAACCTGGTTCGTACCGATGGACTTATTTCCAATTTAATCCCAGGAACTGAATTCAATGGCAACGGAACGTTTGGATTGCAAATCGACACTCTCAACGACCGACTGCTCGTCGTGGTAGCAAACATCCAAAATCCCACCGTAGCTCAGTTATTCCGCTTTAATCTAACAGACGCTTCTTTGATTGATTCCGTAGACCTTGCATCCCTCAATCCCTTTCCCGGACTGACCTTTGTGAACGATGTGGCAGTCGACAATGTGGGCAATGCCTATGTTACCAATTCTGACCAAGGCATCATTTACAAAGTGGATACTGCAGGCCTAGCCTCTATCTTCTTCCAAGACAATAGTTTGGCTCCTCCCAATCCCTTTACCGATAATGGCTTCAATGGCATTGAGTACCATCCGGATGGCTTCCTACTTGTGGTACATTCTGCCAATGATAGGATCTATAAGATCATGCTCAACAATCCTTCTCAGGCCACTGAGGTAAGTCTACCTGACGGGTATTTACGTAGTGGGGATGGGATGTATGTAGATGGGAACGAACTGGTGGTTGTGAGCAATACAGTAAATACACCGGCTAATCCGGTTGCCGGGGCTCCAAGGGTCCCATTTGTGACCAAATTCGTAACCAGCGATGATTGGAACTCTGCTGTGCCGGAGGGGGACACCTATGCCACGGGAAATGTATTCCCAACTACTGTTGTCAAAGTTAATGGGGAGTATTTTATCAACTATGCCTACTTCAATTACCTGATTGATTTCCAGATCCAACCCACAGACTACCTGATTTCAAAGGCGAGCTTTGATGTGAATCAAAGGTTCTCAGGTTCTGCTACGGAGATTCCCAGGGTGAATACGCCCGTCGTACCCTTCTCCTATGGCACCGAATACCCTGAACCTTATTATGCAAGCTGTACCACTCCGATTGAATCAGGAGTTCCGAATCTGAGCGGAGAATGGGTAGAAGCTGCTGTTACCATAAACGGAGTGGAAATTACACCTCAGCCGATGCTTCGCCGGGAACGTATCGAGCAATGCGGCAACAGAATCCTGATTGCCAGTGGCGGGGTTCTCCAGGAGGTTTTTCACGCCGATAATACGATATTCAATGGAATCAATGATGCTGATCCGACCAGTATGCCCTCCCATTTTATCGGCAGGTTTGAATCGGAGATGTTCCTGCTCTCTCCGATTATCCCCGGAGATACTGTTCCAGGTCCAGCTATCACGAGAGAAATCGTTCAGGATGATGCGGGAAATATGGTGTTAAAGTTGTTCCAACCAGCCTCTGGCACCACCCGATATCTGGTAGAGGAATCGACCATCACCTCTTTACAGGAAGTAGCTGCCATTCCAATGGTTACCGTGGCACCTAATCCTTTTAGAGATCAGACGGTTGTTTCCTGGAAAAATCAAAACCATGAACCCTTTCAGGCTCAATTGGTCAATCTAACTGGTAAGGTGGTCAGAAACTATCCAAGGGTAACTGGCGAATCTCTCCTGATCGAAAAAGGAAGCTTGTCGCCTGGCATCTACTTTTTACGACTTTTCAGTCACGCAGGAAAGGTAGAAAGCGTGAAATTATTGCTACAGGAATAAAACACAGGCTGTAAACCAAAAACGAAGGGACCCATTAGCTTGAGATTGAGAGCGAAGCCCCTTTGCAGCACTAATAATCAACATGAGTCATCCCGAATTTTGGGATGGCTCATTTATTTTAAAAAGCAGCAGGTCTT
>JBCCCJ010001178.1:0-2652 GCA_039033615.1 Bacteroidota bacterium | reverse complement strand
TGCAACATGAGCACATCCAGCCCCAGGAGGGTGAGTGCGACGATGATTCCGGCAATGACAAAAAATCTCGCTCTTTGGTTCATACCTGATTGTTCTTGAGCACCAGCAGTAGGACGTGAAAGGTACAAAAACTGCAATTCTTTCGTCTTCGCCCCCGGTCAATGGTCAATTCTGAACCCTTATTGGCCCGGTCAATCCAAAAAATTCCCCTTCGGAAAAGGGGCCAGTTGATCGGTCCCCACCTCCCACCAATCACTTATGGCTTTTGATCCCCCAAGCTGAACGGTTCAAGCAAAGGTCATTGAGTGGGGGCCTGTTGGCCCGTAATTTTGAAGGAGATATGGAAAATCAGGAACTCGGTATCGTTAGCTTCTTTCACGTTGAAAGGGGGTTCGGACGGATCAAAAGTCCGGAGCACCCCAATGGAGTATTTGTGCACTTCACAGACGTGCAAAGCGATGCGAGAATCTTGATTCCCAATGAGATGGTGCATTTCCAGTTGGGGGAATCTCCCAAAGGCCCCAAAGCCGTCGGGGTACAACGTCTGACAGAGCGTCAGCAAGGCCAGATCACGCAATTTGAGCATGGGTTTGGGTTTTTGAAGGCCAGAGAAACCACCTATTTTTTTCATCACACTGATTTGTTGGGGGAAGGCTTCAAGCAAGTACGGCCTGGGATGGAGGTGGAATTCAGCTCTTTTGAGGCAGACTCTGGTTGGCAAGCCAAGGAAATCATCCTCGTTGATCCACGGAGTCCTTTGGAGCGATTTGGTTGGCTGGGAACTTATGAGCGGCAATTGCAGCGCTTGGTTCGCATGGCGGAGCCAGAAGCCTGGGAGTACCATCGACCCACCCAACAACGCTACCCAATTCTGCGGAGCTATATCGATCATACCTTTCGACGGTTGGAGGAACAAGGCGGCATTCGCTATGCTAGTGATCAGGAGGGAGAGGGGCTGGCTTGTTTCAATACCGGGCTTCTCAGTCGCCAGCAGGAAGAGATCTTTGCCTTCTTTGGTGCCAACCGCCGCAGACTCAAACGAAGTGGATACCTCAAACCCCAGGAATGGGTGCTTCGAGGTTTTGGGGTAGAAAGCAACCGACTTCGGAGCCATTTTTCAAGCGCTCCCCCCCTGGCTACTTATGTAGAAGAACCCGCGGAATTGGTATTTGATGGTCGCCTCCCCTTGGTGCCAGACTATGAGCATATCCTGAAGGATCGAAAGGGGCGCTTGCCTGATCGTTTTCTGAACTGGCCAGCCAATCAATTGGCAGAGAGATTTCGAGACGCGATTCATCTGGTATCCCAGCAATTGAAGCGAAACTATCGGTTGGCCGTTCCGCAGTATTACGAAGGCCAAATCCAATTGCTGGTTCCCCTTTGCCTGGAACTGCCCAATCAGCCCGACTTGGCGCTGGTGATCAGTCGGGAACACGAAATCTATCGGGCCAATACCATTCTTCCGTTGGAATGGGCCTACCAGAACGCGCGCTTGATTGCGCCTCAGACCTTTGGTTGGTTATCTGGTTGGCCCCAAAAGGCCTAACAAAAACGATCGGAGCCGCATCCAACAGGCGCGACTCCGAACTCGGGGCTTCATTACAAGGGTATTGTCTAACTAACTACTACTACTATTTTTTCAGCATTTCGCTTGGGAGACCAACGAAGGGCGTTTTTCCGTCGGTGATCACGAGGCGACTTCCTGGAGCAGAAGAGATTCGCTCAAAGGCTTCGATGCTTTTGAATTTTAGGACCTCTGGAGACAGCGATTCCTGTAGCATTCGGTTGGCTTGAGCTTGAGCTTCTGCTTGAATTCGCGTGGCATTTGCTTGTCCCTGAGCTTGAATCTCCAGCGTTTGTTTCTGTGCATCCGCCGCAATTACCTGAGCGTCGCGCTCTCCTTTGGCTTGGATGATCCGTCTTTCCGCATCTGCCTGCTCCCGCTGTTTCACAAACTCCATGCGTTGCGCTTCTTGTTCGGCTTCCAATTTCTGCTCAATTGCACCAGAAAGTCCTCTCGGTAGCTGAATGCTTTTCATCAGGACGTTTTCAATGACGATCCCTTTGGGAGACAGAATTTCGTTCATTCGATTGGCAATCTGTCCTTCGATGGCAGCGCGAGCACCAGAATGCATGTCTTTCGCAAGGAACCGTGCCGAGACGTCAGCCACTGCGGACCGGAAGACGGGCATGATCACTTCTGCTTCATAACGCATCCCGATTTCCTGTAAGAGACTTGGAGCAGATTCTTTGGCAACTCGATACAGAATGGAAATTTCTGAGTTAATGGTCAGGCCTTCTTTGGAAGGAAGAGGAACTTTGACTTCCAGATTGACCGTTCTGACAGGGACTCGAATGATGATGGAAGTGAAGGGATTAAAAGCGCGAGGACCTTCGGTTAATGCTTTGGGTTGAATTCGTCCCAACTTTCGTTTTACTCCTACTTCGCCTTGGCGAATGATGGTGCAGGAAGTGCTGAGACCCAATAATAAAGAGGCAATGATTACATGAACAAGGAATGCTCTCATATGATGATTGTTTGTGGGGTTATGGTGTTTCCGATAGTTGTATATATATACTGAATAGTAATAATATTGTTTCAAATAGAGCCTATATTTTTCTGTTTTTGGAAGAAAAATTCCAGGATTCAGG
>JBCCCJ010001177.1:0-2653 GCA_039033615.1 Bacteroidota bacterium | reverse complement strand
GGTTTTTGACCGATTATTCGCGGGATGCACAAAGATAAATATGAAAATCTCTATGTTTTTTTGGAAAATGCCTCCTTACCCCAAACATTTTCTCCAACATCCAGTTAAGTTAATGTTCTAATAACCAAATATGGCTACCCAACGGAAACAATGCCCCAGAAATGGGAATCCATAAAGAATAATGTGTGTGTTCCTTTTTAACTAGAGATCCGCCCCTCGTGGGGCGGATTTTTTCGTTTGGTATGGCACAACAAAATCGGGAAACCACCCAATAGGCGATTGCCCGACTGATCCGCAGGGAATCTCTGTTTACAAACGAGGATTCTTGGTCCGCAAACTGAATCTTTGGGTTGTCCAGTCGTTGGTAGCGATGGGCTCTTTCTCCTCCAATTCAAGTTCCTCATCGAGCTCAAGGCTACGGGTTGACGGGATATCTCTGAGTTCTTCTGGCGTGTAGGCCCGTTTTATGCCAGCTTGGGCAAAAAGATCCGCCTGGAAAGAGTCCGTGGCAGCGATCACTTGAAAGAATAGTTCATGGTAGGGGACTCCATAAGCGACTAAGGCTTTTTTGGCATCCAGAATTTTTCCTGTGGTCGTCCTGAATCCCTTGTCATGCCACTTCATTGGGATTTCCCTTTCTCCAAACAACCACAGCGGCTCCCCTCCGGCTTCAATTTTGGCTACCCCTTGTTGGACCAATTTGAAGGTCATGGACCAGTCATCGTCCAAATATAAAACGGCCACATGAAGCAGTTGATTCGTCAAATTCTCCACCTTCACCTTGAATTTGGTGGCTGGGGTGTCATCATCAGGGTTGGCATAGGCCATTTCGAAGATGCCATCCTTACTCTCCAATTCTTGGCCATCTTGAATGATGGTTAGCTTGACCACTTCTTCCGGCAAGGTCGTTGCTGGATTCTTCAGTTGTTTGGCGAAATACCAGCGAGAGAGCACTTGAAGTTTGCCTTCCAGATCCTCCACGGATTTTTCCCCCAAGCCAATGCTCTGCCGAACCAAGGGGCGGGGATCATTCAGTTCGGTGATGGCATAGTGTGCGACTTTCCCATCTTCCTTCTCATTGGCTAGAATGCGGAAATTGGCTTCCTCCTTGGTTTTGGCTAGGAATAGATTCCATTGCTGCCATTTGTTGGGGAGCTTGGTACCATCCTCGATGGTTTTGTTGGTCATACTCTGTACGTAGTCCCGAATGGCCTGTACCCCTGTTTCATCTCCTTCCAGCCAGAGATACAAGGGTTCTGACAACATGCCTTGGACAAAGCCCTCATAGGCTCCGTCGAAATCCAGGTAGTCATCTTCTACGACCGAATCAAAGGTAACGACGGTTTCAGCGGGGCGAACTTCTCCTACTTTGGCCACGACGGTTTGGTAGCCTTTGATCGGCACTACCACCAACTGGTCCTTGCCATCTATCGGTCGCCCCATTCCATGAATGGCGCCTTTGTCCAATATCCACTCCTGATGATTGCGATTCCAAACGATGTTGCCATAGAGGGGACGATCCTGAACCGCTCCAGACAAAAATTCCTTGAAAGCATCTTCCTCATGTCCGTAGAGGTAATACATTTGAGGCGTCTGGTTGGGACCCCCTGCTCTGCCTTTGATCGCAAAGCGCACCCGACTCTGGAGGTCCAGGTAGGTGATTTTTCCTTGGCTGTCTTTGAGCGCCTGCAATAAGCCTTGTGTAAAAGCCCCTCCGGCAGAAGTCTCATACGCAAATTCATGATCCTGGCAAGCGGCGATTTGTATGTGGCGACCTTGTTTGAGGACATCATCTATGGCATGGTCCCGAAAATCTTGCTCTGTGTAGGTGGGCGAAAATCCATAGGTCGAGGTATCGGCGAAAATGAATTCTGACCATTTTCGTTCGGGCATCTTGGCGGCGATTCTCCGCTTAGGCATTTCCACTTCGCCCTGAAGAGAGCGGGTATTATCTGCCGAATGACAACTGTCGAAGATGGTGATGATGTCGCAGCCTTTTTGCGATAGCTGCCAAATCAGGTAGCGCTGCTCTTTGTCAATGAGCATGGTCTCGGCATTTTTGCCAGTGTCGTGACACACCAGACCTTCCAAAAACCTATCAGGCTCGACCTTCCACCACATCTTGTGCGCATGCTCCTGTGCCCCATGACCTGAAAAATAGAACAAGGCGACATCACCGGGGCCAGCCTGATCAATCAAATGACTTTTGAAAGCGGAAACAATCCCTGCTTTGGTGGCTTGATCATCAAACAATTTCTTGGGTTGGAAGGAGAAAGATTCACTGCTCAACTCTTGGAAATAGCTCAGCACTTGGGTAATATCTGCCTTACAGCCACCGAGGTTACTGACGTGCTGGTACTGGTCAATGGCTACGAACAGGCCGAAAAGATTTCTCTGGGACATAGCGAAGTAGGGGATTGAGGATATGGGGAATGAGAGGGAGGGGGTAAAGAGGAAAAGTTTCCCTCCAAGACCATGTTTGGGATAGGAAATTTGCTAAAGAAATATTCGGATTTGAGGTTCTGACAAGCAGTTTCGACGAAAAATAGCGAGCTATTTTGAGGAGAAAGTGCGTCGATCAGGTTCTCGAGGCCGGAGATTTTCGAGGAAATTAGCGTTCCAAACATGGTCTAAGAGTTGGACGAAAGCTAGC
>JBCCCJ010001176.1:0-2656 GCA_039033615.1 Bacteroidota bacterium | reverse complement strand
GTAGTTGTTTGAGAGTCGTGTTCAAGCTGTGGCAATCTCTCGAATCGCGCAGGGCAAGTACGACGAGGCCAGGCCGCTGTACGCATGTAGCGGAAGACCACATCATACATGGGGTTAGCAATCCGAACTTGTTGTGCCATGAGGGAAAGATACGGAAATGGGAAGAGAAATCCTTTCCAGGAGTGGGGCTATTTCGTCTGTAACGCTTCGACCCCATCCCAATCTGCGGGCGTACCTTCAATGAGGAAATACTTGCATTGAGCGAGGTAATGCAGACTGACTTGGTCCTCAGGGAACGCATTCAGGACTTTGTCGAACGCCCGAGCCGCTGTCGCAAAGTCTTTTTGGTAGTATGCAGATATGGCTTTCTCAAAATCAGGTAGAGAGGCTTCTTTTTTGGAGAGAATGTCCGCAGCGTCCCCTTCGAAGCAGTCATACACCCCCACCGGATCCATTTTCCCTTTCACCTGCACCCGACCGAGGAAACGCACCAGGAAACGCCCTTTGACTTTGGGATGGTTGATGACGGATTCACTGCACACGACATTCACCCCGAAATGCTTGGTCAGGCCTTCCATGCGAGAAGCAGTATTCACGGTGTCAGAAACTACCCCCGCTTCCATCCGCAGGCTGTCGCCAATCACGCCCATCATGAGAGAACCGGTATGTAACCCCAGCCCTACTCTGATGGCTTGGCGGCCTTTGTCCTTTCGCTCAAGGTTGTATTTCCGCAGCACCCTTTGGGTCTGGATAGCTGCCAGGAGTGCATCCGCCGGACTCTGCATGAAGATGGCCATGATGCCATCCCCATAATATTGGTTCACAAAGCCTTCATGTTCCCGGATAACGGGTCCCAGTCGTCCTAGATAGCCATTCAAAAAGCGAAAATTTTCCCGTGGAGTCATCTGCTCTGCCAGCCGGGTATAGCCCCGCATATCTGAGAAATAAACCGTAACCTCTTCTTCCACCCCGTCACCAATCTCGATGTCAATGACGCGCTCTCGGCCAATTGCCTTGAGGAAGGTCATTGGGACAAAACGGGCGAAGGCTCGGTTGACCCGACTGAGTTCCTGGTTGAGGTTTTCCTGAGCGTTGAGTTTGTGTTTTTCCAACTCCCGTCGTTTGTCTCCAATCCCCAATGCAAAGAAGCACAACTGTAACACGATTCCGGTCTCAATCAACAGCATGGCATTCTCATACTCAATGATGAAATAGAGGTTGAATACTGGAATGAGAGAAACCAAACCTACGCTTCCAAGTAGCAACACCAAGGCCACCAAATAATAGCGGGCTGGGCGATACTTCTTGCGGAGCGACTGGATACAAATGGTGGTCAGAAGGATCAATTCCGCCCCAAATAGGAACATATAGAGCTTGAGGATCACCTGAAGGACTTGTTCCAAGGTGGTCCCGGTATAGTCTTGAATCACATCCGAGATCAAGGCCGAAACGAAGAACAGGATAGGAGTCAGAGTATAAATGATCAGGAAGCCCTGACTGATGCGACTCCATTCCGGGAGCAACTCCTTGACGTTCAGAAACCGAAGGGAAAAAATATATAACCCCAATCCAGCTAGCCAGGAAAAGCCCATTCCCACCAGGATGAACACAAAATTGTCTGCATACGGGAACCAGAAGAAGAAGCGAGAAGTCGATATTCCGAAGAGAATGATGCCTCCGATGTAGAGGAGGTAGGGGAGGTACACCTGTTCTTTGGTTGCAAAATAGAGGAGAACAAAAAACACAAACTGGGAAATCACAATCCCAAGAAAAATGAACAGGTTACGCTGCGAACTAGCGATGAAGCCACTCACATAGGATTCCGGCACAAAACTCATAAAGATGGAGCTTGGTCGCTTCATCGGCTGAAAGCCTTTCAAACGAATGAAGAGAGCTTCATCGGTCTGTGGAGAAATGGTCAGGGGAAAGAAATCTCGCCAATCATTGACAGGCTTATGGTTGGGATCAATGGATTGCCCGGTGGTATCGCTTTGCCAGATGCCGTATTTGTCCTGCTGGTATAAGGTGACCTCATCCCAGAGCGAATGGTCCATATTGGGGATCAGGAGAACTTCCTGAGGATCCGGTTCTTCTCCCCGTATGCGAATGCGAATCCAGTAAGCAGAAGCGGCCTCTAGTTTCCAGCTATCACTTTGGTTGATCACAAATTTCCCTTGCCTGGCCTGCTGTAGAATGCTGTCCAGCGGCAATTGGCCACTGGGATCCTCCAACAGTTCGCAGGCAGAAAACGCACTGAAAAACGGGACATTGTTGCGTCGATTCGGAAAATAGTCTCGGCTGACGTAGCCATATGCCGCGTAGACGGACTGATAGCGAACTTCTGCCAACTGACTATTGGTCGTATCGCCCAATGCTTCTAAGCGAAGCTGCAAGGCCCGCAAAGAATTGATCAGACGAATGGTGTCTCTGGCTTCCTCATTTTGGCGAACCGCTTCGGTGGCATAAGCCAAGCCTTTCGGATCATCTAGTGGCAGATTCCGCAATTGTTCCAGATAATCCGTGGATGAACCGTTGAAGGTAGAATCCGGATGCTCCGACTGGGCAGGCAGCACATTCCAGGCCAATAGCCCGAACAACATCATCCATCCTACCCAATAGAATTGCTTCATACACCCAATTTCGAGCAAGAAGTTCG
>JBCCCJ010001175.1:0-2656 GCA_039033615.1 Bacteroidota bacterium | reverse complement strand
GTATAGGAGTAAAAAACCTCTTTGATATCACCACCCTCGCAGCCACTGGTGTCCCCACCGCTCATAGCGGAGCAGGGGGAGCAGCGATCGGCTTGGGACGCCAAATTTTTCTTCAACTTCAATACACCTTTTCTCAATCATGAATCGGCAACTCTCTTTCGTGATAGGAAGCATGGCCTGGATCTTTGTGGTACTGGGCAGCAGCTGTTTTCGCCCCGATACCCCGATAGCAGCACCTGAAATTGATGATTCCGAAGTGATTCAGCAAGTGGCAATGGGTGCCTGGAATGAGGCATTGAATGGCATCGGTTACCACAATCAAGTCTTTCTTGATCTGGAGACGGGTACCATGACCTCGGTAGAACGAACTAGCTGGGATGTGGGATTTGAGGCTTCCAATGAAGGCCATCACGTGATCCTGAACACCTCCAATTATATGCAAGCAGCGGCAACTGGGAGCAATGATTTTGCCACCGTATGGACTGAGTCAGAAGCCCAAAGCCTGAGCTTCGACTTTGATAGCGCAAGTGGGGTGTTGGCGCATACGAGATTGGCAGAATGGTGGAGCCCTGAACAACAATTGGCTTCGGAGGAGGTCTATATCATAGATCGAGGACGAGACTTAGATTTGAAAGCACGAGGTTATCAAAAATTGCAATTGCTGGAGGTAACTTCTGCTGGCTATACCTTCCGCTACGGTGCCTTGGATGATCCAGAGGGGCAACTGATTCAGTTGGACAAAAATCCGAGTTTCAACTGGATCCATTTCTCAATGGAGATGGGCACCCCGGTTTCCGTTCAGCCGCCCAAAACCGATTGGGATTTGCAATTTTCTTACTATTCTTTCCGGTTCCCCGATGGCTTCCCTTATTATTTGACGGGAGTACTGACAAATCGGTATCAGGTAAGGAGCGCAGAGATATTGGACGAAACCAAGCTTTGGGAAGAGCTGAGTCTAGCGGACACTACTGCCTTCCCATTTCGCTCAGAGATAGATGAAATCGGGTATGATTGGAAGGTATATTTGTTTGGACCTCCTGCAGGATTTGTGGTGGACAGTGATCGGTTCTTCTTGGTCAAAGACACAGAGGGGCTGGTCTATGCGATTCGTTTTTTGGATTTCTACAATGCAGAAGGACAGAAAGGCTTTCCTCAATTCACCTATCGAATCTTGACTCCCTAGCAACGATTTGCTAGTGGGTACAACCCCCTTATTTTTTCCCTGTTATATTGATCAGAAAGGCCCCTTCTACATGACGGGGTCTTTTTCTTTTTGGTCTGGCCTACAAATTTACCGATGTTCGTAACATTCTCTGGATCATTCAACCAACGATCGGCTTGCAATGAAACCTTTTGCCACGTTTCCTTTGCTCACAGCCAACCTTCGAATTCACAAGATTTTTCTCCGCTACGCCTTCCTGATTACGGTGATCGCCATCGGGTTGGATGGGTTTGTGATTCGGTACCTGAAGCCCGATTATGTGGAACCCCTTTGGCTTCGCATTGGAATCATCCTGTCATTCTTTGGATGTTTCCTGACCACCTTTTCGAACAACTGGAAACACTACAGTTGGGGGTATGTAGGCGTATATTTGCTGTTTGGGATAGGGACCAATATCGCCTTGTTCCAAAATGGTTGGTTTGACCGCATGTTCTTTTGGCTCCTGATAGGCCTGGTGGTTTGGGGGTACCTGGTAAAAGGCCTGCGCCAATTTCACCTCTTTTATCTCAGCTATCTTCTGATCAGTCTGCTTGGGTTGTTCATTAGCCCAACTGAAATCGAGCTTACCATTCACTATGGTACGGTACTCTTATTGGTAGCAACTTTATCTTACCTCATTACCGTCAACCTCAAACTCAATTATCGGCTATTACGGGACCTGAATCAACGCTTGACCTCTTCTCAAAAACTCCTGACCAAAGCCCAAGGAATTGCTCAGATCGGTAATTGGGAAATCGACCTTGCCAGTCTGGCGATCCAGTTTTCTCCGGAGATGTATCCCATGTATCAGCTCCCGGTTGATGCCCCGCTCTCCCTGGCGGATATTCTGCCGTTTTATCTGCCCGATAGTCAAAAACGGCTAAAACAGGCGATTGAGGCCTGCCGGGAAACGGGAGAACCTTTTGACCTCAAATTGGAGGTCTTCCCCAGAGCAGGGAACATTCAAGACGTTCGAATTGTGGGATTTCGAGAAACGAGAAAGGGGGTAGCGACCCGTTTGTATGGGCTGATTCAGAACATCACTTCCGAGCAGATGATTCAGCGGCGCCTTCAGTTGGCCAAGGAAGCAGCCGAAGAAGCGCGTGATGCCAAGAGTCAGTTTTTGTCGGTGATGAGCCACGAGATCCGAACCCCGATGAATGCCGTAATTGGTTCCGCGTACTTGCTGGCCCAGGAAAATCCCCGGGAAGATCAACAAGATCACTTGCATACTTTGCAGCATTCGGCGGAAAATTTGCTCAGCCTGATCAACAACATCCTGGATTTCTCTAAAATAGAAGCTGGAAAAGTCGAATTGGAACAAGTGCCCTTCCCCCTGGTCGAGCGCCTTCGTCAACTGCAAGGGATGTATCAGTTTCAGGCCAGGGAAAAAGGCGTTGAACTAGAACTTAGCATTCCAGAACAGTTGCCGGAATGGGTACTGGGAGATCCGGT